>JBIIBU010000003.1:0-33663 GCA_044239235.1 Flavobacteriales bacterium | reverse complement strand
CGGAGGTCGCACTGTAAAAGCAAATACTGCCGCATCACTCACTACACCTTCACGACTTACTGCGCGCACTTTAAATACGAAAGATTGATACGGCAAATTGCTGTAGGTGATGAAATGCGCCTTCGTTACAGCTTGCCAATTTTCATCAAATCCTTCTAACATGAATTGATACGAAACGTCTTCTGGATAAGATGTGCTTATGCCCGTAAATTGAAACGTGAAATGATTGTTGCGATAATCCACTGTAGGATTAATCGGCAACCCACTCACGGGATCAACTTCGGCTTTGAAATTCGACCAGTCGGGATTTAGAAAATTCAACTGCACATTGGTGATCACAATCTTTGGCTCTGTAGGAACCATTTTTGTATTCAATTCCGAAGTGCGCAACGACATAACTCCCTCTGTTGTTCCAAACCAAAGTACGCCCGACTTATCAACGAAAACCGCATTCAGATTGGTCTCCAAGCTTCTTAATCCATCTTCCAATCCATATCTCCGAATGCGCAAATTATCATCTTTGATGCTTTCTCCAGCCTCAATACTGAAAACACCATTGTTGGTTCCCAACCAAATTTGACCGTTGTAATACTTCAAAAAATTCACCGAATTAGATCCCGCATCTTCGCCGATAGAGTGTGCTACAAATCGCTCGCCTGTCAAAAGTGCAAGTCCATTTTGTGTTCCCACCCAAATGCGATTCATCGGATCGATCTCTACGCAATAGGCCGTCTTATCTGGCAATCCGTTGGCTTCCTCAAATTTGGTAAAGCCTTTTTCATTCATTCTAAAAACACCATTGCGCGTAGCCAACCAAATATTTCCCGCGCGATCTTCACTGATATCACGCACACGTGTTTCTGGATTTCCACTTAGGTTTTCGAATGTACGCACGGGGCCACCGTCGATGTAACACAATCCCTTAGCGGTACCAATAAGCAATCGACCTTTTGAATCTTCAAACAATGAAATCACCATCGGGTCGAGCAGCGAATCACTTTCTGCATTTCCATGGCTCTTGAAATTTGATCCATCATAACTGAAAAGACCGAACGACGAGCCGAACCACATCACACCTTTCGAATCACACAAACTCGTCCAAATGCGGTTGTTGAGCAACTGATTAAAATTGACGTGAAGTATGCTGTCTTCAATTTGATTGCAAACACCTTGATCAAATGTCGAAAACCACATGGTGCCTTTCTGATCTTGGGTAATCGACATGATCGCATCGCTACTCAATCCATCGTCTCGTGTGAATACCGAAAACGCAAGTCCTGCGAATTTCAACAAGCCACTGCCATACGATGCCAACCAAATATTGCCTTCGCGATCTCGCAGAATGTCACGGATATCAGGGGTTTTCAGACCATTGTTCTCATTGAATGCTGTGGCTTTTCCATTTTCAAATTCAAAAAAACCAAAGCGCGATGACAACCACAACTTTCCGTTTTTATCTGAAGTAATTCCGGTGATTGTTGCTGTAGTTAGCCCACTCGACTCTAAATAGGCGTACACTGTTTTGTCGGGCAGTATGCACATCAATCCCGCGTCCTTCGTGGCGAGCCAGATCTTGTTGGACTCGTCTTCTTCAATATCGAAAAATGTGATTTCAGGATTTTCGGGTTGATAAAAAACAGCGCTGTGTCCGTCTTTATAGAGACAAACTTTTTCTTTTGTTAGAATAAAAATAGAACCATCATTTCGTTCAGCGAATGCTTTGATGTGATCGTTGTATGCAATCTCTTTTGTGGCTGGATAGACAAATCCTTTTCCACTTTCAAAAAAACACAAGCCATTCTCTGTTCCAATCCAGACGCGGCCTTGCGAGTCTTGAAATATAGAGTTCACCGCACTTTCTTTTAGATCGCCTTCGAGTGCATAGCTCTTTACTTGATTTGCATAAATTTCACTCACACTGCCGGCGCTTCCGACTAGAATAACACCGTTACTCAATTCTTCAATCACATTGATTTGATTGTTGAGCAATCCGCTTCTTCTATCAAAATTGACAAACTCTCTTCCATCAAAACGCGAGATACCACCAAGTGTTCCCGCCCAAATAAAGCCGCGTGAATCTTGATACAAACAGCGTACTTGACTCTGCGACAATCCCTCTTTTACAGAGTACTGAATGAAGGTGTATTGTTGCGCATAGGCAGCGATACTCATCATCAGATGCAGCACGAGAAAGGCAATAAAACGTGTTGTTATTTTCACAGAGAATAGATCAACCAATGTTTTCAATCTTATCCAAAAACTCTTGCAGCTTGCGTCGCGCAACTGGAATCTGACTGCCGTCTGATAGCACCGCAATCAATCCTTCATTGCGCAAAAACTCTTTCAGGTGTTGCGCGATGTTGATGATATGTGATTTGTGTACTCTAAAAAACATGTTTGGATCGAGGCGATCTTCGAATGCTTTGATACTGCGGCTGCTCATGTATTTCTTTCCACCCACGAGATAAATCATCGTGTAATTTTCCATCGCTTCGAGGTGGATGATTTCTGTGTTTTTTACAATAGCCAATCCATCTTTCGTAGGCACCACAGTCTTTTCAACCGTATTCGTGAGAGCAATATCTTGAAGAATTTTTGTCAATCGATCATCAGAAACCTTACTTGGTTTTTTGAGCTCCACATTCTCCTTCGCCTTTCCAATTGCCTTTTGTAGTTCTTCGATATCAATTGGCTTTTCCAAATAATCAATCGCACTTTCTTTAATCGCACGAAGCGCGTGTTCGCGAAAAGCAGTGGTGAAAATCACTTGAAACTTCCGGTCCTTGATGCTTTCAAGAAAACTAAAACCATCCTCACCAGGCATCATGATATCGAGGAATACGACATCCGGATTTGTTTCGTCGGCAAGTTCGCGCGCTTCTTTCGCGCTAGCAGCTTTTCCGACTACCATTACATCAGTGCAAAAATCTTCGATCAGCATCGAGAGGTTTTCTCGTGCAAACTCTTCATCATCGACTATCAGCGCCTTCAGCTTATTCGCCATTCCAAATTTCGTTTTGCGCAAATTAAACTTAATAGTTGAAATAGAGGTAACAAATTTTTAGGGAAAGTGCCCCCCAAAGAATGAGAAACAGAATCAGAATGAATAATTGAGTTTCGTCGGTCACTGGTCACCGGTCACTAGTCACTAGTCACTAGTCGTTTGTCACCAGTCACTATATTTGCAGCTCAAACCATGGAAAAAAAACCAACAATAGGTGTACTCGGAGGTGGTAGCTGGGCTACTGCTCTGGTGAAATTGCTTTGCAACAATAATTCTACCGTGCACTGGTGGATGCGCAGTCATACGGCGATCGACCATATCAAACAATATGGCAACAATCCAAACTACATCCAAAGCATCGAGTTTGATCGCGATAAATTGGTGGTGACGGAAGACTTGCAATTAGTATTAGATGCGTGCGATTATTTAGTGGTGGCCATTCCTTCTGCTTTTGTGCATGAGACTATGGAACATTACAAGCCCGTGGGCATAGAAAAGAAAGTTTTATTCTCAGCTATCAAGGGTATTGTAAACGAGTTTGACGCAATACCTGCGCGTTATTTCCATAAAAACTTAGGTGTGCCGTATGAGAACATTGGTATCATCTGCGGACCATGTCATGCTGAAGAAGTTGCTTTAGAAAAATTATCTTACCTCACTATAGGCTGCATGGATCGAGCGAAAGCGGAGATCATGAGCGATTATTTGGCGTGCAGATTTATCAAGACTACCACTACCGAAGATGTATTCGGTGCGGAGCTTTCTGCTATTCTGAAAAACGTATATGCAGTAGCGGCGGGCATTTGCCACGGTTTGGGCTACGGCGATAATTTTCAAGCGGTATTGATTAGTGCTGCGGCACGCGAGATCGAGCGCTTTATTGATGCGGTACACGAAGTGCACCGCGATGTAAAGAGCAGCGCCTATCTGGGAGACTTGCTCGTGACAGCGTATTCACCTTATTCGCGCAATCGCACATTTGGCACTATGGTGGGTAAGGGCTATAGCGTGAAGTGGGCTACTATCGAAATGAATATGGTGGCCGAAGGGTATTATGCAGCACGCGGTATACACGAGATCAATAAAAAGTTTCAAGCCGATATTCCAATCGCAGACGCCGTTTACAGCATACTCTACGAAAAAAGCGCTCCCATGGCCGAAATGAAAAAACTCGCGGATAAATTGAGTTAGAAATTATTTTTTCGAAAATATCGAAATCGACCATTGTGATTTTTTTGTTGTTCTAGTTTTGGATCGCCTTAATGCTAAACCAAAACCGAATGACATTTTTCTCTTTGAAAAAATGGACGATGATCACCAGCAGTTTTGCACTCGCAATCTTGCTTTTCAATTCTTGTAAAAAAGACGACAGGAAAAATCCCTGTCCACAACCCAATTGTATCGACTGTTGTGCAGCTGATGATATCGCTGCGCTGAAAGAATGGTATTACTACAAAGTAGGTACATATTGGATCTACGAAGAAGCAACAACACACGTGCTCGATACCGTGCTCGTATTCCATCACGATGATGATGTCTTCGATTACGGTGATGCATTCAAAACCGAGTGTTTCAATGGGGCCGAAACAACTGGATATACAAGCTTCGAATTTTCTGAGAGTTGGTCAACACCTGGTCTTTCCAATCCTGATTTCATTACACACAAAGTTGACAGAGGCCGCACAAGAAGCAATGCAACCGGGGGTGCTGGCAGAGTGCTGCTTTTCCCTATGTACGTTGGAAATTATTCTTATCCTCATGGTGATTTGGTAGGTATTACTAATATATATGATTCACTGACCATTGGTAATCTAACTTTTCATGAGGTTGTTGAAATGGATGTTTCTGCAGACGACAGTGAAGAAGATGCTCATACAAAATACCTTTTTGTGAAACATGTTGGAATGATTCAACTAAAAAACTTGACGACCAATGAGGAGTGGAACTTGATTGAGTACCACACCGAACAATAAACGCATGCGTGGTGCAGGCATTATTGCACCTACTTTTTTTCTTAAACTAAAAAACTATTAATTATGAACCTAACTCTGGGAAGAGCGCTCTGTGCGCTGTTTCTGGGCATGACATTCGTGTCTCGCGCCCAACAAGACGAAACCAATCTCGATAAGTATTGGACCTATCGAGATCGGTTTCGCAAAAATTTCATCAAAGTCGGAAATGGACATGGAGAAAGTATTCCCATCACTACGCGTCGAATTAACTGGGCGCATTCACAAGATCAAAGTAGCAGTGCACTCTATTGGTCTGATGCTACTATCTATCTCGGACATTACTTACAAGTCTTAGCCACTGAACACAAACTGGTATCCAATGCTGGGCAAAACACAGACGCAACAGAGAATGAAATTTACTTCGCGTTGCGAGCAATTCAGAGATTGGATGTGGAGAATGAAATATATCATTCAAATGCAACCGAAGGAATATCAAATGGACTAATTCTTAGAGACGATATTCCACACAACTTTAAGAACCATTTCGTAGATGATTACAGTTCCATCTTCAATGCAGAATGTAATTTCCAATACACTCATTCCGATTATAATCCATTACATATTTGGTCTGGAAATAATACGCCCGGCAACTACGCAGGTTACAACGACGAAAACATCCAGAGTTTAGATCAATTGCTTGATCTATTTACTGGTTTGTATGTTGTTTGGAAGTTGGTTCCTGACATGGTGATTCAGCCAACATCAAGCGATCCGGCTATGCAGCTGCACGATTACATTGCCGCAACAGCGGGTCGATTTTATGCGCGATTGGAAAACGACAATTTCATGATCAAGAAATTCAATTCAACAGATAATGTACCGCGCGGAGCAAACTGTTGGCCCGAGGCAGATATGTTTCGAAAAATCACCTTGGAAATGTTTGGCGGCACAATCAGTTATGCTAGTTTTCTCGAAGAGCTCTATGGAATCAGCGCAAGTGAAGCGCTTGACCTAGCCGAAGACGAAGGAATTAGTTTGATAAATATCGATGACTTCAATACCACAACTCACGAAGAGATTGAAGGCTTTTGGCACCTAATGGATTTTACAAATTTTCCTCTTAGTGATAATGGTCTCTGCTTTCCATTACTATTTGGTGGAGAGATTTGTTTCCTTGATGGACCGCTCAACGACGACAACCTTCATATCATACTTCAAACAGCCACGCTTGCAAATTACTGGGGACATGAATATCTGCAAATGAATAGTAACGCTCCCGAGAATGCATTCTACTGGTATCCGTTGCTGAGTTCTGTATTGTATCATGACAGCAATCCTTTGAACATGAATCAAGAATTCTATCGCAACTTCTTATCAAGCGCACCATGCGAAGGTCCGTGGGCAGATCCTAATAACAACAACTCAAATGCACCAAATGGATGGGCATCGCAGTCGTTGCTCTTTCATCCATCAAATGCTTTGAACGGTCCAGCAGACGCATCATTTAGAGGAGAATACTCTGGATTAGACTACATGCTTTACCACAATTTGTATAGACTCATTTGGGGAAATGCGGAAGAATTCAAATCACTTCAGCAATGCGCTTGCGTGCAAGAAATTACATCTTCGAATGAAATTACAAGTCCACTAACTGTTTCAAGAAAATTCGAAACGTATCAAGAAATGCAAATTCCCATTCCATCTTATCTCAGTCACAACGTGGTGGCCAATGGGGTGAATGCGCAAATTCACGTGAAAAATGACCTGACTATTTGCGCTCCATCGATAGACGAATCTGTTGAGTTCCGCATAACAAATGGTGCCCAAATTATGGTCTATGAGGGAAACACTATTACCGTGAAAAAAGGAAACAAACTCATTATAGAAAGTGGTGCAATCCTAAGCGGAGCAGCTGATTCAGAAAATCCAATTCTGAACAGCCCAAAAATTATTTTAGAAGAAAATGCAGAACTAATTGTCATGCCTGGAGGAACACTCCATATGAATTTCGGACTTGACATTAGTGCTAGTGAAAATTCTAGAATACTATTGACTGGCGCAACCGTGCTAGTAACATCGAATGATGGAATACACACCATTCTTCTTGAAGATGGCGCTCAATTAAACGCGACAGAGTCGACCTTCAATAAGCCCAGCGGTCCAAACACTCTCACAATTGAAGCGTTTACCAATGCTTCGGTAAGTCTTTCTGATTGTATAGTCCATATGCATCAAAGCAATTGGGCTATTCATCAAAATTCGTTGATGGCTTGTTCAAATAGCACAATTGATTTAGAGCACAGCACTCTACTCAGTGGAAATAGTAGTTCTATCGATTTTGAAAACTCAACTGTTTCCTTTTCTAATACCGATATTGACATAACGAATGGTTCTGCACTTACAATTCAGAACACTTCAATTGCCCTTGTCGATGAATCTACTATTGAATTGAAAAAGACAATAGAAAGTGCTGAAATACCCGTCATTTCTTACAATTCAAGTGATATCATATTACAAGGATACGGCTCGAGAATTGCGCTACTCGGTGGTGAACTTATCATTGGAGAAGAAACAAGTTTCGCTCCCGAACATTCATTCGGTCCTGCAGGATACATTGAAGTTGGACCAGAGCCTGAAAACAAGATTATTCTAAATACAAACGCCCTGCTTAACCTAACGGGAGATGATTCTGAAAATCTTATTCTTAAAGTGCATGACAACAAATCACTTTCTATTGAAGGTGAAAACAGCAATGTGGAATTTTCCCATGGAAAAATTCAACTTGGAAATAATTCCAAAATCATAACAGAACAAAACACACATTACTTCTTTACTAATATCTACGGAACAAATGATGGAATCAATGAAATTCACAATACAAACGCTTCCCTCAATTCTAGTCACTGCGCACTAGAGGGGGTTTCTTTCATTGGAAACGGAAGCCGCATGAAAATTTCTCACGATGATTTCATTGGAGAAAATGCGGGTGTTAAAAATAAGTTTGGCCAATACACTATTGCGTTTTGCAATTTCACAGATTGTGGGGTTGAAAGCTCTTCGCTCCATGAAGCCAGCTCTATCGCTAATAGCACTTTTATTGGTAATACAAGCGGCAACACCACTGGTGTTTTTGATAAAAGCATTGTGGAGATTATGATGGAGAAAAATAGCATAATTGGCTATTCAAAAGGCGTCTCAAAGATTGGAGGAAAACTGACATTGCGTTGCAATTCCTTCATTTCAAATACCACAGCTATAACTGCTGCGAAAACCATTCTCAACATGAGCTCGCTCTCTTCTGGTGGTTACAACCAGTTTGACAACAATACCTCAAATATTCTATTGAACAATTGCTTGCAATTTGATATTAATCAAGGATTCAACTCTTTTATCGGATGGATAAGTTCTAATATCACCGGAACGGTTCAAACTAATTGTAATCCCTTTACGTGTCAAGGCGCTCCAATCATCGCAAATAGAAATCAATGGGTCAATGCGCCATCGAATGGTGTCTATATTCTAACCTCTAGCGGATCGAATAGTTGCTCAGGATTAATGAATAACTGCCCCGTTCAGCTTACAGATTCGCAACCCCAATCGGGCTCTGACTGTCCACTCATTCGCCCTTTTGTCAAGCCTTCTGTGAAATCACTTGTTGTTTCGGACGAAACAAATTCAACGGAGAGAATTCAAAATATACCAGGTCAACTTCGTAGCGAAATAGAAGAACTGCCGCTCATTTTCTCCGAACATTTCGACGGCGTTCCTTTGGATAGCGCATTAGGACTTGCCTCCTGGCAGATGGAGCTTTATGATTCTCTTGCTAATGATTTATTGGCGCTCGAACTTTTCCACGAAGTGCTTTCTATTCCTTTGGATAAAAGTGATTCTGACATCCGCTATTTCATTCATTGGGGCGTGGAAAACATGAAATCAACTTTGGAAAATTTGTTCGCAACAAATGAATTAAGCGCAACGAACAATCAAACCAGTTTTGATCCTTTCGTGCAGCAATATGTTGATGTAATTAATGGACTGACAACATCCAATATCAGTGATTCCATTTACACCACACAATTCTACTTGGAGCTAAACAAAGGTCAACTCTTTAGCACATTGAAAAAACCTGAAATGGCAAGTTGGGTATTCACACATCTCGACGATTGTGCGCTTGACTCGCTCGAACAAGAAACGCTCAACCGTTGGATATATCAGTTGGAACTCGAAATTCAAAATCTGAATTCAGATGGGATTTCTTCCATTCAAATTGATACCTCTTCGTTCAATACCCCAGAAGTAAATGATCTCGAAACCTATCGTTTTGGCGTTACCATTCACTCTCCAAATTCAGTGAGTTTTGTGAATTGCCAACAGCTTTATTTCTATAGAAATCTTGTTGATGAAGATGTGGAAATTTCAATTTACCCAAACCCTGCTTCTGAAAAGTTCTTCGTGAACACGAATACTGAATTGAATATTCAAGAAATAGTATTGCTCGATGTTCAAGGAAGAAGCTTAAAAAGATGGAACAGT
The DNA here is from genome assembly GCA_044239235.1 of Flavobacteriales bacterium. Classification (GTDB taxonomy): domain Bacteria; phylum Bacteroidota; class Bacteroidia; order Flavobacteriales_D; family Sanyastnellaceae; genus JAIXWP01. Next base: position 24,174 of record JBIIBU010000003.1, on the reverse strand, counting down.
ATTAACGCTGCGCTATTGGCGTCAGGACTTGATATCCCCGGAAATATTGAGTCTGGCTCATATATTCTTCAGGTTCTATCCCCTGAAGAGATGATGCAATTCAAGCTCATGATTCAATAAAATGAAAACGCCCCGTCAACTTGCGTTGACGGGGCGTTCTATTTTTTGGAGAAACGACTGCTTATTTTACTTTGTAGTAAGTCACTTCGTCTGTTGAATAGAAATAACTGTTTGCCATGTTTGCAGCAAAGAATTTCTTCATGTCTTCAGATGATTCAAATGTTTCGCGGATGTAACTAGTTACTTCCAAAACTTTGATTTTGAATTCGCCGTCTTTTTCCAATTTGTAGAAATAGTAAGATGCATATTCTCCATCTTCTTTCAAATTGAGAAACAATGCGCCATTCACATCTGTAAAGTGGCAATGGTAAGTAGTTACAGTGCCATCATACGTAGACGTTTGAAGGACATCCATTGTGGTAGCACTAGTGCGTGTGATTTCAACGGTCTCGCCTTCGCTGCCCGCTTTCTCCCATGTGCCAATGTAGTTGTCTGCAACTTTCATCGTAGCCTCGCTAAGTGGAACTGAGCTTGAGTAAGGGCAACCCATGAAAAGGAATGAACCGCATACTAGTGCTAATGCGTAAAGGATCTTTGAAGTTTTCATATATGTTAGTGTTTGTACAAGGCAAATTAAGGTCATAATGCCCCCGCTTACACTACGACTTTTACCCCATTTTCTCACTTTGATGCAAAATCCCTAGATTTGATAAAGCTTTGGCAACTTTTCCCCCACTCTTTTTGTCTTTAAATTGTGATTAAAACTTTAGTTCAATTGGTGCTTATGCTTGTGCCCCTATTTCCTTGGGCCCAGCTAAGTTTTGTTGAAAATAAAGGTCAATGGCCCAATCACGTTAACGCAAAGGCGGATATAAGCACGGGGGCTATTTGGTATGAGGATCACGCCGTCACTTACCAACTCTTCGACCCGCTCTTTATTCAAGGCCTTCACCCCGGCTCTCCCATCCACCCTGATTCGATCTATTCGCACGTCTACCGTGTGCAGTTCGTCAACTCGCTCACGCCCGAGTCCGTGGGATCTGATCCGCTGCCGCATTATATCAACTACTACAAAGGCGACCCTTCAACATGGATCGACCATGCAAAGGTTTTTCAAAAATATCAATACAATCAAATCTATGCAGGCATCGATGTGCGCTACTACGCCACCTCCGAAAATCTGAAATATGATTTCATTGTGCACCCAAACGCCAATCCAGATGCAATACAGCTCGAATTGCAAGGCGCTCTTCTTTCTTTAGAAAATAATGAAATTCATATCCACACATCCGTAGGAACAGTAGTCGAAAAGAAGCCCTTCGTTTATCAAATCATCAACGGAAAACTCAAAGAAATCGAATCGAACTATGTTCTCAATGGACAGACCATTTCGTTTGAACTTGGCAAGTACAACTCCGATTATGAATTGATTATCGATCCCGAAATTGCTTTCTCCACCTTCATCGGTTCTAGTGCGTCCAACTTCGGTTTTACCGCGGCAAACGACAATGCAGATGCCCTCATTTCTGGTGCCGCAGTGTTTGGAACCAACTATCCAACAACGCTTGGAGCCTATTCCGAAAACTTCGTTGCCTCGGGTGGCAATTACATGGATGTAGCTATTTCAAAATTTTCTCCAGACGGAACACAACTGCTTTATTCCACTTATTTGGGTGGTTCAAAACAAGAAACGCCGCACAGTATCATCGCAGATTCGCAAGATAATTTCATCCTCATGGGTGTCACAGGGAGTTTTGATTTTCCCTCCACGGGGGCGGCTTTCCAGCCTGTTTTCAATGGCGGACCTATTTTAGTAATGAGCAATTTCTTCACCAGCGGTCACCCCGACGGTTGCGATATTTTTCTAACCAAATTCAATTCAGCGGGTACGTTGCAACAATCCACTTTTGTAGGCGGCAGCACCAACGATGGGTTGAATTATGCCGATCAACTTTATTACAATTATGGTGATGCATTTCGCGGTGAAGTAAACGTAGATGAAAATGATAATATCTACGTGGCCACCGTTACCAAAGGCGATTTCCCGATGATTGGTCCTGGTATACAACAAACATTTGGTGGCGGGGAATGTGATGGAGTGCTTTTCAAAATGAATTCATCATTGAGTGCAATGCTCGCGTCTACCTACATAGGCGGTTCAGACCTGGATGCTTGTTACGCGATTGAATTCGATAGTTTCGGTAATTTGATTATTGCTGGCGGAACAAAGAGTGCAGACTTTCCCGAGATTGCTAGCGGTCACGATTTGAGTCACAATGGACAAACAGATGGATTCATTGTGCGACTAAACTCTACTACTTTCTCCATACTCACGGGAACTTTTGTGGGCACTAATGAATATGATCAAGTGTATTTCGTACAGACAGATACTGACAATAATATTTATGTGCTTGGACAGTCAGAAGGAGACATGTCTATTTCACCCGGACTTTATGGACAGCCCAACAGCGGTCAATTCATTCGAAAGTATGCTGTCGATTTAACTTCGCTTACATGGAGCACCACTATTGGAACGGGCAGTGGACACGTTGATATTTCACCCACAGCATTTTTGGTGAGCGATTGCAATCAGATTTATTTCAGTGGATGGGGAGGAAATACAAATAATAATACTTGCCAACTTGTATATGATTGCTACGCTACAGAGAGCACCACAATAGGGCTTCCGCTCACTGCTGATGCATTTCAATCAACGACAGATGGAAGCGATTTTTACTTGTGTGTGTTGAATCAAGATGCTACAAGCCTCATTTACGCCTCTTATCTCGGGGGCAATGAAAGTGCAGAACACGTAGATGGAGGAACATCCCGTTTTGCAAAAAATGGAACCGTGTATCAAGCGGTTTGCGCCGGATGTCAGAACAATAGTGACTTCCCGACATCGCCCGGTGCGTGGAGCAGTACAAATGAAAGTATAGGATGCAACTTGGCCGTTTTCCGATTTAATCTTGGTCAAATTATCGCCGATATTTCTATCGATGGACCATCAACGGTATGCGAAGGTTCGCCTGCAGATTTCATCAACGAAAGTCAAGGAGCAAATCAATACGATTGGACATTTGGTGACGGTGGAATATCATCGCTAGATGAACCATCACACATTTTCGAAACTCCCGGTGATTATGAAATCATGATGATTGCATCGCACTCAAATGATTGTCTAGAGCCGGACACAACGTTTATTTCAATAACTGTACTTCCAGGAGTAAACCCTCAAATTACAGAAGTGGGTCCCGTGTGCAATGGTGATCAAGTGCAGCTTTTAGCAACAGGAACAAGCAATTTATTTTGGGTGGAAGACCCCTTGCTTTCCGACGAAACAATTCAGAATCCCACAGCCATTCTCGAAGACACACATACTTTCTACGCAGTAGATTTCAACGATTGCGAAACAGATACGATTGGAATTATTATCGAAGTCTTTCCACAGGTCACTACGATAAGCAATAATGCTACAATTTGTATAGGTGCAACCGCTCAACTTCAAGCGAGTGGCGGTGTGAGTTATACATGGACCCCGTCAACAGGATTGAACAGTGCTACTGCGCAAAATCCTATCGCTTCTCCAACTGATACAACCACTTACACCGTTTCCATTATCACGTCCAACGGATGTGAAGAAATTCAAACCGTAACAGTGAATGTGGTTTCCAATTTCCCGGGAGGAAATGTGTATCCAACAGAGACGATTTGTATTGGAAATAATGTTCAACTCCAAGCATTCCCTGCCAGCGCATATTCATGGTCGCCGACAACCGGATTGAACAACGCAAGTTCAGCATCACCGATGGCATCGCCTTCGCAAACTACCACTTACACCGTTACTCTTACCAACCCCTGTGGCAGCGGGGAAGACGAAGTGACAGTAATCGTAATAGAGCCTGATGCTGAGGCTAGTGGAGGCGGCACAATATGCTTCGGGTCTTACGTTGAAGTGACCGCAAGTGGCGGTGTGCAATACTTTTGGAGTCCTGCAGAATATGCAGTAGATCCGAATGCACAAACAACTCTAGTTTCTCCCCCAACAACATCCGCAATGACCGTGACGGTGACAGATGAAAACGGCTGCGCGGCAATGGCCACAGTTGATATCAATATACTCGCTGCACCTGAAGTAAACGCTGGTCCAGACATCTACTTTGATGTCCCTGGAATCGTGCAATTGATGGGAAACAATTATGGCCTGCCTTATTTCTGGGAACAATCAGAATACCTATCATGCACCGATTGTCTTTCGCCCTATGCGAATCCCGATGAGCCCACTTATTTCTACCTCACCGTTACGGATGGCTTGGGATGTTCTGCTACAGACTCTGTTTTTGTTAAGCCTTATTTCCCGGTTTATATACCCAACACAATTACTCCAAACAATGATGGGGTTAATGATGTATTCCGTGTCTATGGGGAAAACCTAGAGAATTTCAACCTCCAGATTTTCAATCGATGGGGCGATTTGATATTCGAAACCACAGATCCCGAGCAGGTTTGGGTTCCCGGTCTCAACGGATATTATGTGCAAGACGGCACGTATATCTGGACTGTTTCTTACGACAGCCTCGAGCGTCGCACCGAACTCATCGGACACGTCAACGTGTTGCGATAAACCTCTTACATTTGCCATCCAATTCAATAAAAAAGATGGCATATTCTAACATTCTTCTTGATACAAAAGACCAGGTTTTGACGATTACTATCAACAGGCCTGATCAATTGAACGCATTGAATAAACAGACAATTGAAGAGCTTAACAAAGCACTTTCATTGGCTGACGTAAATTCAGATGTTCGCGTAATCATCATCACGGGTAGTGGTGAAAAAGCATTCGTTGCTGGTGCGGATATCAAAGAATTTGCAGCATTCAGTGTAGAAGAAGGAAGTATGTTAAGCCGCAGTGGTCAAAAACTTCTGTTTGATTTTGTAGAAAATATGAGCAAGCCAGTTATCGCCGCAGTCAATGGATTTGCTCTCGGTGGTGGACTTGAACTTGCGATGAGCTGTCACATTCGTGTGGCATCCGACAATGCTAAAATGGGATTGCCAGAAGTATCTCTAGGTGTTATTCCTGGTTATGGTGGAACACAACGTTTGACTCAACTTGTAGGCAAAGGCAAGGCGATGGAAATGATTGCTACAGCAGGAATGATTCCAGCAGCAGATGCACTTCAATGGGGCTTGGTAAACTACGTTGTAGCACAACCAGAACTCATTGCAAAATGCGAAGAGATTGCTTCGAAAATCGTGAAGAATTCACCAACGGCTATCGCCTCAGCATACCGTTCGATCCTAGAAGGACTTCAGCCGAATGCCGTGGGATTTGAAGCGGAGATCAAAGAATTTGGACAATGCTTTGGCACTGCTGATTTCACTGAAGGAACTACAGCATTTTTAGAAAAAAGAAAGCCATCTTTCACTGGAAAATAATGGCTATCAAAATTATAAATCAATCTTCGAATCCACTTCCTGGCTACGAGACATTACACTCAGCTGGAATGGATTTACGCGCCAATTTGAACGAGGCAATTGAAATACTACCTCTTCACAGAACGCTTATTCCTACTGGGCTTTTCGTTGCTTTAGAACCAGGCACAGAAGCACAGATTCGTCCACGAAGTGGCTTGGCATTCAAACAAGGAATAACCGTCTTGAATTCGCCGGGAACCATCGACGCCGATTATCGTGGAGAGTTGAAAGTACTGCTTGTTAATCTTTCCGATCAACCAGTGATTATTAACCATGGCGACCGTGTTGCTCAAATGGTAATCGCCAAGTACGAAAGAGCTGAATTCGAACAAGTTGATTCTCTAGAAGATACAGAACGTGGTGCAGGCGGCTTCGGTAGTACCGGCATCAAGTAATTCAAAAAGTCCATTGTTCATTTCTCTTTGCTAAACGCGTCAAACTTTGACGTCTAGCATTTTTCTTTGTGTCAACAGTACTGTGCATATGAAAATAATTGTCCCAATGGCTGGGATGGGAAAGCGCTTGCGCCCTCATACCTTAACGACTCCTAAACCCCTATTGCCAATAGCTGGCAAGCCAATCGTTCAGCGTCTCGTTGAAGATATCGTAGCAATTAGTGATCAAAAAGTAGAAGAAATCGCCTACGTAGTCGGTCGATTCGGAGAAGCTGCTGAGAATCACCTGATTCAAGTGGCCGAAAGTCTTGGGGCCAAAGGAACCATTCATTATCAAGATGAAGCTTTGGGTACAGCACACGCTATTCTCTGTGCTGCGTCAGCGTTGAACGGGCCTGTTACCGTGGCTTTCGCCGACACACTTTTCAAAGCCGATTTTAAATTAGATACTTCGAAAGACGGTGTGTTATGGGTTCAGAAAATCGAAGATCCACGCCAGTTTGGTGTTGTTATCATCAATCAAGACGGCATAATCACCGAATTCAAAGAGAAGCCACAGGAGTATGTCTCAGATCTCGCAATGATTGGAATTTACTATTTCAAAGACGGTGAGAATTTGAAAAATGAACTTCAGTATTTGATTGATAATAAAATCATGAATAGCAACGAATATCAACTTCCTGATGCGTTGAGAAATATGGTGAATAAAGGCGCTAAGTTCACTCCAGGCGCAGTGCAAGACTGGATGGACTGCGGAAACAAAGAGGCGATGGTTGACACGAATAAAAAAGTGCTCAACTACCTTGGCACTGACAAACTGCCAATTCCAAGTTCTGCTACTATTGAAAATTCCACCATTATTCACCCTTGCTACATCGGTGAGAATGTGAAAATATCCAACTCCGTGATTGGTCCTAACGCCTCCATTGGCCAGGGCTGCACGGTGAATGCCAGCATTATCAAAAACAGTATCGTTTCAGCTGACACGAAAATAGATTCGGCTAACATCGACAACTCTATGGTCGGAACTAGCGCCTCGGTGAAAGGTTCGGCACAAGTATTGAGCCTTGGAGATTATTCTGTTATCAATTAATTTTCCTTTGAAAAAACTACTTCCATACCTCATTCTGGCTCTGCTCGCGGTCTATGCCCCTTCCTGCAAAAAAAGCAAGCAAGCCAGTGGTGGAAAAAATACGTCGAGTGACAATAGCGAACCAGATCAAATGCGTCCGCAACTCGATACTCGTTTTCAAGAAAAATTCTTTGAAGCACAAAAATTCAAAGCAAAAGGGGAAGTAGAAAAAGCATACAAATCATTTCAAGAATGTCTGCAATTCGAACCGAACGAACCTTCGGTTCACTACGAATTAGCACGCATCGATAAATACATTCTGCTTAATACAACATCTGCGCAATCGCACATCAAAAAATGCATTGAAGCAAATCCCAAAAACCCTTGGTATCAGCGCTTACAAGCGGAGTTGTACATGGATCTGGGCAAGTATGATTTGGCAGCTAAAGCATTTCAAATCGTATACGAACTCAATCCTGATGATCAAAACGCTCTTTACGATCAAGCCAATGCTCATGTAGCAGCAGGACAACTCGAAAAGGCGGCGGAAGTCTACGATACCATTGAAAAAAATTCTGGTGTTTATGAGGAACTCAGTTTCCAAAAACATCAAATCTACATGGAGCTTGATGACAAAGAAAAAGCAGCAAAAGAATTAGAAAAATTAGCCGAAGCAAATCCATCTGAAGCTCGCTATTGGGGGCTTGTTGCGCAGTTCTATCAAACAATAGGCGAGAAAGAAAAATCAAAACTTGCACTTGATAAAATGGTAATCGCAGATCCCAACAACGGACAAGTGCACTATCAATTAAGCGAATATTACGCAGCTGCAGGCGATGATAAAAAATCATTCGATGAACTGAAGAAAGCTTTTCAAACGACTGATGTGACTATTGATCAGAAAATAGCTGTTCTAATGCGCTTCTATCAAGCTTCTGAACTGAATGCATCTCTAATTCCTGAAGCATACGAATTGATTGATATCACAGTGGTTGTGCATCCAAAAGAAGCAAAGGCTCATTCCATTCAAGGTGATTTTTACTACCGCGATCGCAATGATGAAAAAGCATTGGCTGCTTTTAAGAAAGCAATTTCATTGGATGAAACCAAACTTCTCTTGTGGGAACAAACACTTTCTTTAGAAATGGAGTTGGATAAGTCCGAACTAATCAAAGACGGTGAACGCGCGTTGGAGCTTTTCCCCAACTCACCACTTCTGTATCTCTATACTGGCTTTGGTTATGAAAGAGAACTTCAATATGAAAGCGCAATTGAGAAGTGGAATATGGGTAAGGAATTAGTAATTGACAATCCTGCTCTGCTTGCGCAATTCTATACATCACTTGGCGCAGGATATCACAAAGTAAAGAACTACACCAAGTCAGATGAGGTTTTCGAAAAAGCGTTAATCATTAATCCAATTGATCCATTGGTGTTAAACAATTACGCTTATTACTTGTCGGTCAGAAAAACCAAGCTTGAAAAAGCAATTCAATTGAGTAAACAAGCAAACGATATTCAACCTAATGTTCCCACATTCCAAGACACTTATGCTTGGGCACTTTTCCAATCGGGAAGATTTGATGAGGCGCTCATTTGGATTGAACGTGCGGTGGGAAATGACACAAAACCGAATGGCGAATTGCTTGAACACTACGGTGACATTCTTTACAAGACAGGCCGAACAAAAGAAGCTGTAGAACAATGGAAGAAAGCAGCATCTATCGGCGGAGCTTCAGAAAAAATCAACACAAAAATCTCCACTCAAAAAATTGACTAGTCTAGCTCGCCTCCTTCTTGCCATAGTACTTCCAAGTATTATACTCTTGAGTTGCCGATCTTCTAAAGATACCACTCAGGTAGAACCGATTAAAGACCGTTCCGCTTCGTATCTATTAAAACGATACGAGAGAAATGAATTCGATTTCAACTGGATTGGAATGAAAGTCGATGTTGATTTGAAAACCCTTGGTGAAACACAAGGTTTCAAAGCAACAATCCGCATGAAGCGCGACAGTGTTATCTGGATTTCTATCACACCAGCCCTTGGAATCGAAATGTTCCGCGTGCTCATTACTCCCGATAGCGTAAAATATATTTCCAAACTTCCCGATAACAAGTATTACTATGTTGGCGGTTTTGAAACAATCACCGATGTAGCCAAAGTAGACCTTGACTTTGAAATGCTTCAAAACCTGCTAATAGGAAACGCCATCGGGCTTGAGAAAGATGAAGGCAAATTTAGAAGTAGTGTTGATGAACAAAAATATTTGCTCACTTCAAAATACAAAAGAAACGTAAGAAGAGTAGTAGGCATAGACGATAGAAAGCTATCTCCAACAGATACAATCACTGTAAATCCTAATGACCCGAAGTACCAAAGAACAGTTAGAAAATCGGATGAAGAAGATTTGATTGTATCCCGATATTGGCTAGAGCCATTGCATTTTAGATTGGTAAAATCAGTCTTCAATGACTTGATACATCAGCGCACTGTAGAAATCAATTATAGTGATTTCAAAGAAGAAGGAGAACAAAACTACCCAACAACTGGCGTTTTGAAAGTGAGTGACAATACCCAACAACAAGAAATTGAATTTCGAATCATTCGTATTGCAACGGATAAAGAATACGACTTTCCGTTTGAAATTCCAGAAGACTACGAACAAAAAGCCCCCGCACAACGATGAATAAATTAGTTCGCAGAAACCTCTTTTTAGCTAGCACTGCACTCGTTGTTTTTATTGCATGCTCTATTTTCGCTGTGCAGTCTTTTAGCCAAGGAAAAAAAGAAGACCTGCAAAAACAGCGTGATGAAATCAATGAAAAAATTGCGCTTACTAAAAAGCTAATTAAAGAGTCGGAGTCTAGTCAGAAAGTGACCAGCAGTCAGCTTGCGATCTTAAACGAACAGCTCTCATATCGCGAACAGTTGCTCAACAACATCAACTCTGATATCAGAGGAATAGACAATGAAATTGGCAACAAAGAATCGAATGTCACACGTCTCAACTCTGACCTTGATTATTTGAAAGAAGAATATGGTCAAATGATTTTTCAGGCGTACAAAAACAAATCGTCTTACGCTAAGCTCATGTTCATTTTTGCGGCAGAAGATTTTAACCAGGCATATAAAAGATTAAAACTTACGCAGCACTACGCAACCGCGCGTAAAAAGCATGTAGACGAGATTGAATCGGTTAAGTCGGCCATAGCTCAAAACATTTCTTCTCTTCAACAAGACAAGACCTTGAAAGAGCGTTTGGCTTCTGCGAAAGAGCAAGAGAAAAATGAAATTGCGCAGAATAAAACTGAGCAGCAGACAAAGCTTTCTTCATTGAAAAAAGAGGAGAAAAAACTTAGAGATCAACAAAAGAAACAAGAGACTGATCGAAAAAAGCTTTCTGCCAAAATTGAAGAAATCATTCAAAAGGAAATAGCAGAGGCTCGACGCAAAGAGCAGGAAAAAGAAGCAGCAGAAGCGAAAGCTAGAGGCGCAGCCAATCCAAATGCAGAAGTAAAACCGAAGACTGATGCTTCGGGAAACAAGCCGAAAACATCAGCGCCAGCTATAAGTGCAGCACCAGAGGTTCTAGCATTGAGCGCAGACTTCGAAAAGAACAAAGGCACATTGCCGTGGCCGGTATCTGCGGGAGTAATTACACAACGTTTTGGAAAACATCCTCACTCTAGCATCGCAGGTGTTGAAGTGAATTCAAACGGAGTAGACTTCGTAACCGATAAAGAAAACACCGTGCTCACAGTTTTCGCGGGCACAGTATCTAGCATATTCTCAATCCCAGGCGCAGGACAAAACATCATCGTCACACATGGTGCATATAAAACCGTTTATTCGGGACTAAATAATGTGACTGTCTCTGTAGGTGATAAAGTGTCCTTGAAACAAAAGCTCGGCACAGTATTATATGACGGCGAAGAATACACGCTTCATTTTGAAATCTGGAAAGTCAACTCCGAAACAGGCGTAGCACAAAACCCAGAACTCTGGATTAAGAAAAGATAAAAAATGGATGGGGGATGAGGGATAATGGATGAATTTCCAACATCAAAAGTCAACCATAAGACATCAAACATTTTCCACTGATCGGTAGCCCTGAAGACCACCACTGTGGATGACTAGAATTTTGTCATTCTTTTCAAAATAATTACACTGCAAAAGATCATTTACGCCGAACATCAGCTTCCCGGTATAGACTTGATCTAGTGGAATACCTTTTTCTGATTTTGTTTTTTCAATGAAATCAAGAAGTTGTGGTGTCGTCTTCGCATAACCACCGAAGTGATAGTCATCATGAAAGACAACTGTGTTTGCTAGTTCCTTCGCTGCATCACGATCCATGAGAAAATACTCCAGATGATTAAATATTTCGTCTTTCATAAAGCCTCCTTTTAGAGATGGAAAGACATGCAGTTTTTGGTGTTTTTTAAGCGATAACAGCAATCCTGCAGCCATGGCGCCCGTGCCAGCAGAACAACAAATAATATTGTATTCCTCATCCGCTTCTTCCAAAATTTCAATACATCCATTGATGCCCAAAAAATTGGCGCCACCTTCAGGTATAATGAAACAAGGTCCGTACTGCTCCATTAACCACATCTTAAAATCCTCTGTATGTTTTTCTTTGTAGGCTTCGCGAGTTACAAACTCCAATTGCATTCCATAAGACTCTGCATCAATCAACATCTGCGATTTTGCCTCTAATTGTTCGCCGCGAATGATGCCGATGCTCTTAAATCCATTCTCACGCGCAGCATAGGCTAGGGCATGAATGTGATTGCTCCATTGACCACCAAAAGAAAGCAGCGTATCGTATTCGCCCATTTTGGCCTGTTCTAAATTGTATTTCAATTTAAACCACTTGTTTCCACTGATAATAGGGTGAACCTTATCCACCCTTTTTACCGCACAAATAGGACTTTCAGACCAAAGCGAATACTCCATACAAGCCTGTTTTCTTATGAAACAAACATAGTTGAATAAACAATTCACGCCCTTTGTTGTTATTCAACTTATTACGCACATTTGTGGCTGAAGATTATGAGTGATAACGATAGTTTGAATAATAACAACGTGAAGGAAGAGGCTGTTGACTACTATTACAGCCCAGAGGGATACATCGTATTTACCGAGCACTATCACAGAAAAAGAGGATATTGCTGCCAAAGCGGCTGCAAACATTGTCCATATGGCTACGACAAGAAAACGGGGAAATTTCGCTAAGGCGTTTACCTTTGTAGAATGTTAGCTGCAGAAAAACAAATCACAAAAGAGCAATTCAAACTTCTTATTGCCGAGGGCATTCCTTCTGCACTGCCTGAATTGCAACCCCACGATCCGAATACGAATCACGCACCAAAGCGTAAAGACATTCTTTCCATTGAGGAAAAGAAATTGGCTATTCGCAATGCGCTTCGCTATTTCCCGGAGCATCTGCACGCAGAATTAGCTCCAGAATTTGCTGAAGAGCTCAACACCGTGGGTCGAATCTATATGAATCGATACAGACCAACGTACGCGATGTACGCTCGGCCTATCGACTGGTATCCTGCTAAGTGCCAACAAGCGGCCGCAATCATGCTGATGATTCAAAACAATTTGGATCCAGCAGTGGCTCAACACCCACATGAATTAATTACGTATGGCGGAAATGGCGCGGTTTTCCAAAACTGGGCTCAATATCGCTTAGTGATGAAATATCTATCGGAGATGACCGAGGAGCAAACACTTGTTGTTTACAGCGGTCACCCTCTTGGATTATTCCCTTCTTCTCAAAACGCCCCGCGCGTGGTGGTGACGAATGGAATGATGATTCCCAACTACAGCAAGCCAGATGATTGGGAAAAATTCAATGCACTTGGTGTAACTCAATACGGTCAAATGACCGCAGGATCCTATATGTACATCGGCCCACAGGGCATTGTGCATGGCACAACTATCACTGTGATGAATGCTGCACGAATGGTGCGCAAAAAACGCGGTGATAATGGAATTTATGACTTACCAGCTAAAGGCCTTGTATTCGTTACTGCCGGACTTGGCGGAATGAGCGGCGCTCAGCCAAAGGCTGCAAATATTGCTGGTTGTATTTCAATCACGGCAGAAGTAAATCCGAAAGCGGCTTACAAAAGACACGAACAAGGTTGGGTAGATGAAATCAGCGACAACGTCATGGAAGTAGTTGATCGCGTAAGAAAAGCTAAAGCCAATGACGAAGTTGTTTCTATTGCTTACATTGGAAACATCGTAGATATCTGGGAGACATTTGATAGAGAAAATATTCAAGTAGATCTCGGAAGCGATCAAACGTCACTTCACAATCCGTGGGCTGGTGGATACTATCCTGTTGGTCTTTCATTCGAAGAAAGCAACGAGATGATGGCGAACCAACCTAAACTTTTCAAAGAAAAAATTCAAGACACCCTACGTCGCCATGCTGACGCGGTGAATAAACATTCTGCAAAAGGAATGTACTTCTTCGATTATGGAAATGCATTCCTACTCGAAGCATCAAGAGCTGGCGCAGAAGTAATGGCAAATGATCATATTCGATTCAAATATCCTAGTTATGTTCAGGATATCCTCGGTCCAATGTGCTTTGACTACGGATTTGGGCCTTTCAGATGGGTTTGTGCTAGTGGAACCGATGAAGATTTAGAAAAAACAGATAGAATTGCTGAGCGTGTGCTTCAAGAATTGAAGAAAGATGCACCAGAAGAAATTCAACAGCAAATGGCCGACAATATCCGCTGGATTCAAGAGGCTAATAAAAATAAACTTGTAGTAGGTTCAAAAGCTCGCATTCTATATGCCGACGCTATTGGCAGAATGATGATTGCAAAAGCTTTCAATGATGCTATTGCGGCTGGTGAAATAGGAATGGTTGTTTTGGGACGCGATCATCACGACGTTTCCGGAACAGATTCTCCGTATCGCGAAACCTCCAATATTTATGATGGCTCTAGCTTCACAGCTGATATGGCCGTGCAAAATTTCGTTGGTGATGGATTCCGCGGTGCCACATGGATTAGCCTTCATAATGGTGGTGGTGTTGGTTGGGGTGAAGTAATCAACGGTGGATTCGGAATGCTTCTAGAAGGTACACCAAATAGCGAAAAGAAACTGTTGAGTATGCTTCATTGGGATGTCAACAATGGTATCGCACGCAGATCATGGGCTCGCAATAAAGAAGCGATGTTCGCTATCAATCGCGCCATGCAAATGAATCCTGAATTGAAAGTGACAGTTCCAGCAATTGTCGATGACCAAATCATCGACAAACTCTACTAGGCTTAACACATTTCACATATTGGAAACAAGCCCTTCAACCCAAATTGAAGGGCTTTTTCATTTTAAAATTAACAGCTACTCAAATCACTCCCCATTTTTGACAATTCAACCCTCACTTGCTGTGTCAGGAAACGTTTTGACACTTAAAACGTTTCTTGCTCAAATGCAGCACATTACTTTTGCCTCTCCAATAATTAAATTAAATAGTTTTCTCTTAACAAAGGGGCCGAACTGGGTTAATGCGCACAATATATTCAAATATCAATTTAGGAAACGATTTAACACCTTTTTCGTTTCCGCGCCAAAAAGCGATGTATATTTGCCGCCGAAATGGAAGAAAAAGAATCAAAAATCGTTCAAGGCGCATCCAAGATTTTTATGCAATACGGCATAAAGAGTGTCAATATGGATGATATGGCTCGGCATCTAGGTATTTCAAAAAAAACACTTTACTTGGTTGTCAAAGACAAGGAAGACCTTGTTAGAAAGGCGATCTATGCCTTTGGAGAAATAGAAGACAATCAAATACTCTCAATCGTCAATAAGAATCTTACAGCAATTGATGAGAGTTTCGAAATCATGGAATGGGTGCTTTCCGTCTTTCAAAATCTGCACCCATCAATCATGTTCGATATGGAGAAGTACCATCCCGAAGTGTTTCATGATATGCGCGACAATCGCCATAAGATGATTTTCGAATGCATGGTGGCGAACATGAAAAAAGGTCAAAAGGAAGGTGTTTACCGCAAAGACTTTAATCCAGAAATCATCGTCAGAATGTATATGGCACATGTTGAATCGATGTTCAATCCACGACTCTTTCCTCTAGGTTCTTTCAAACTCTCAGAAATATACACTACTGGATACTTGTACCACTTGCACGGTATCTCTAGTGCCAAAGGTCACGACCTGATTAAAGACAAATTCAAACACATTAAAAATACTTACTAAACACATCAACATGTATTTCCATACCTTTTCCTTATTTAGGAAAACTACACAAACCATTAAAGCATCGTTGCTTCTTGTGTCGTTGGTTTTGATAGTTCAGTCATCTGCGCTTTCACAATCTACATTGACACTTCAAGAAGCTACTGACTTTGCTGTAAAGAACTCGCCTTCGGTAAAAGGTGCGAACTATGACGCTCAGGTTGCTCAATTGCAAACTGAAGAACTAATCGGAATCGGCTTGCCTCAGGTAAGTGCTTCTATTCAGTATCAAAACTATCTTGACCTTCCAACATCAGTGGTGCCCGGAGATTTCTTTGGTGCTCCTGGTCAGGAAATCAAATTGAAATTTGGTACTCCACACAACATGACCGCTGGTATTTCAGCAAGTCAGCTTCTTTTCAATGGCTCGTGGCTCGTGGGTTTGCAAGCAAGCAAGGCGTATGCTGAATTGCAAAACAAAAGCCTTCGCAGTTCTGAAATTGAAATCAAAGAAGATGTTCAACAATACTATCACCTCGCTGCTATCGCGAAGAAAAACGTAGAGGTACTTTCACAAACGAAAGCGGTGATAACTCAACTTCGTGATGAGACAAACTTGCTTTTCAAAGAAGGTTTTGTAGAAGAACAAGATGTCGAAATGTTTGCTCTTTCAATCAGCGATTTGGACAATCGAATAAACGCCGCTACAGAGCAAGAAAAGCTAACAATCAATATGCTCAAGTTTGTGATCGGTATGCCGGTGTCACAGGAAGTTAGTCTTTCGCAATCTGCGGATGAACTAATTGGAACAACAGCATTGGAAAACACACCGTTTTCTGCTGAAGCCAACATCAATGTGCAACTCGCCGAGAATGCTCTTTTGCTTCAAGAACTAGCATTGAAAAACGAAAAGTCAAAACTGCTTCCAAATGCAGCAGCATTCTACAATCTTCAAACACAAGCTTTGCGTCAAGAATTCAATTTCGTAGACACGGCAAAACCCTGGTTCCCAATACAGCTTTGGGGTGTGCAAATGAACATTCCAATTTTCACTGGAGGTAGTCAAGCCAAATCAATTGAAAAAGCAAAAGTAGAAGTTCAACGCAGCAAAGACGTATTGAACACCGCTAAAGAAGGGGCATTCGTTGCTTATCAATCATCAAAAATCTCTTATGATTTCGCATTGAAAAACTACGACAACGCTAAGCAATCTTTGAGTCTTTCTCAAAGAATTTTAGATAAGACAAACGTGAAATTCAAAGAAGGTCTTTCTTCTAGTTTTGAGGTTTCACAATCTACAACTCAAGTGCTGCAGGCACAGGGCACGTTTATCCAAGCATTGTTGAACCTGCTCGACGCAGAAACAGCGATGAAAAAAGCACTCAACAATCTATAATCTCTAACAGTCATTCAAATGAAAAATATATCAATCGCATTATTTGCAATCCTTATTCTCGCTGCTTGCGGCGGTCAAAAAGATCCTAAAGAAGAACTCGCTGAACTCCGCACTCAGCAAGCAGAGTTAGAGGTTAAAATCGATTCTCTCGAAGCACAAATTGCTCGCACCGACACAACCAAATCCGGAAAAATAAAAGATGTTGTTATCGCAGATATTGCAACTCAATCTTTCATTCACTACGTGGATATTCAAGGTATGGTAGAGGCTGACGAAAACGTAAGCATCCTGCCAGTTATGGGAGGAACAGTTAGAAAAATACTCGTTAATGAAGGTGACATTGTAAAGCAAGGTCAACTCCTTGCGGAACTAGACAACGACGTTTATGTATCACAATTAAACGCTTTGCAGCCATCGATTGCAACTGCAACTGATTTGTTCAACAGACAAAAAAGACTGTGGGATCAAAAAATCGGTTCTGAAGTTCAATACATCCAAGCGAAAACTCAAAAAGAGTCCCTAGAAAAACAAGCTCAGATTTATCAAGAACAAATCGAGCTTACACGCATCAAGTCTCCAATAAACGGTACTGTTGACTTTGTTGGATTAAAGGTTGGACAGCTTGCTGCACCTCAGTCTCCTGTTGCGGCATTCCGCGTTGTGAACTTAAATAAATTGAAAGTAAAAGCAAACGTTGCTGAAGCAAATTCTGCAAAAGTGAAAAAAGGAAATGAAGTAATTCTCTACTTCCCTGATTTGAAAAAAGAAGTTAAGTCTGTTGTATCCTACGCTGCTCGCGTAATCGATCCAATGACGAGAAGTTTTGCTGCAGAAGTAACCCTTGATGGTGGAAATGAATACAACGCCAACATGATTGCACTGATCCGTATTGTGGACTATAAAGCAGATAACGCTATTGTTGTTCCTATCAACCTCGTGCAAACAAGTAGTGATCTTCCTTTTGTTTACGTTGCCGTAAATGAAAGTGGAAAAAACGTAGCTCGCAAAAAAACAGTTACCCTAGGTCAAGCATACAATGGAAACGTTGAAATCCTTCAAGGATTAGCTGCTGGTGAAAAACTTATTACCGTTGGAGCCGCTGATATGGCTGATGGAATCGAAATCAAATTTTAATTCCTAAAAAAAGCACAATGGAAAAATTTAAGGAATTTAAACCCACTAGTTGGTCGATAGATAATAAAACTACTATCTATCTCATAACGATTTTCATCACCTTGATGGGGATAATATCGTACCGATCAATACCGAAAGAACAGTTTCCTGATATCGTAATTCCTACGATCTACGTGCAGACTATTCTTCCCGGTACCGCGCCAAAAGACATGGAAAACCTTGTTACCAAGCAATTGGAAAAACAAATGAAGTCCATCTCCGGGGTGAAAAAAGTAACTAGCCAATCTCTTCAGGATTTCTCTATCGTGATGGTGGAGTTTAACACAAGCGTTGAAGTGGCTGATGCAAAGCAAAAGGTAGACGACGCGGTAGATAAGGCTGATGCGGATCTTCCAAACGATCCAAACCTGCGTCAATCTGTTATTCAAGTTGAATTCTCTGAAATGCCTATCCTTTTCGTAAACATCTCTGGTGATTACGATTTGGCAAAACTCAAAAAATATGCAGAGACACTCCAAGACAAAATTGAAGGTCTAAAAGAGATTACTCGTGTAGATATCGTTGGTGCGCTTGATCGTGAAATTCAAGTCAACGTGGATATGTACAAAGCACAAGCCGCCAACATTACCGTATCCGATATTGAAAACGCTATCAAATACGAAAACATGACCATCAGCGGTGGTACTGTTAAAGTAGATGACCTGAATCGTTCAATCAACATCAAAGGAGAATTTGAAAGTGTTTCTGAAATCGAAAACATCATCATCAACTCCATGACGGGTTCTACGGTGTATTTGAAAGACATCGCACAAATCAAAGATGGCTTCGCAGACCAAGCTTCATATGGTCGTCTTGATCACAAAAACGTAATTACGCTTAACGTAATTAAGAAAGGCGGAGAGAACCTTATTGCTGCTTCTGATAAGATTTATGATATCATCGATGAACTAAAAAAATCCGAATTCCCAGATAACTTGACAATCAAAGTAACTGGTGACCAATCTGACGAAACCCGCGTTACACTTCACGATTTGATCAACACAATCATCATCGGATTCATACTCGTGGTAATTATCTTGATGTTCTTCATGGGGGTTACCAACGCGTTCTTCGTAGCAATGTCGGTTCCTTTATCGATGTTCATCGCATTCATGATTCTTCCTGGAATTGACTTCACATTGAACATGATTGTATTGTTCGCCTTTCTGCTCGGACTAGGTATTGTGGTTGATGATGCGATTGTGGTTATTGAAAATACACACCGTATTTACGACAATGGTAAAGTGCCTATCAAAGTAGCAGCGAAAAAAGCCGCTGGCGAAATCTTCTTGCCTGTACTTTCTGGAACGGCGACAACCCTTGCGCCTTTCGTGCCACTTGCTTTCTGGCAAGGCATCATCGGGAAATTCATGTTCTATCTTCCAATCACACTCATCATTACCCTGACAGCGTCACTTCTTGTAGCTTACATTATCAACCCAGTATTTGCGGTTGATTTCATGAAGCCGCATGATCATGCGCCTAATAAAGCAAAGAGAAAGAAAAGCTTCTGGATAACAGTAATAGTTCTTACCACGTCTGCATTGTTGTCTTACATAGCAGGTGGATTTGGTTTCGGAAACTTCCTTGTGACCATGTTGCTTATCTATTTCTTGTACCGTTTTGTCTTAGAGAAAGCTATTGAGAAATTCCAAACCATTCTTTGGCCTAGCGTTCAAGCACGCTACGGACGTTTCTTAGAATGGGCATTAAAACGCCCTAGAGCTATCTTCTGGAGCACCGTGGCACTTCTTGTGTTTACCATTTTTGTAACCGCAGCAAGAAGCCCTAAAGTCGTTTTCTTCCCAAAAGCCGATCCTAACTTCGTTTACGTTTATGCGACACTTCCTGTTGGTACAAAACCTTCAGCAACTGATTCTGTAGCGAAAATCGTTGAACAGCGCGTGTACAGTGTGATTGGAGAAAATAATCCAATTGTAAAATCTGTAATCACCAACGTAGCTGTGGGTGCAAACGAAGCACAAGACGATAGAGCTACTTATTCCCACAAAGCAAAAGTGGGCGTGGCATTTGTTGGCTTTGCACACAGAAATGGAGAAAGCACCGCAGACTATATGGAGAAAATCCGTGAGGCTGTTAAAGGAATTCCCGGAGTTGAAATAGCTGTAGACCAAGAACAAGCTGGGCCTCCTACTGCAAAACCAATCAACATTGAAATTTCTGGAGAGAAATTCGAAGACCTTATTTCGACTTCGCTTGAGTTGAAAAGATATCTTGATTCGCTAAACATTCCTGGAGTTGAAGAGCTCAAAACGGACCTTCAATTAAACAAACCAGAAATTAGTATCGAACTAAATAGAGAAAGAGCTAATAGAGAAGGAATCTCCACTGCTCAGGCTGCAATGGCCATCCGTGGCGCCGTATTCGGTGTAGAAGCTTCTGACTTCAGAGACGCTAATGATGATTATCCAATCATGATTCGCTTCAACGAAGAACAAAGAAACAACATAGAAGAATTGCGCAACATGATGATCACATTTCGTGATATGAACATGGGCGGAATGGTTCGTCAGGTGCCTCTTTCTTCGATCGCTGATGTGCAATACACAAGCACATACGCTGCAATAAAACGTAAAAATCAAAAACGCGTTATCACACTTTCTTCCAATGTGCTTTCTGACTTCAATCCAAACGAAGTTGTAGCCAACATTGAGCGTGAAATAAGCGGGTTTACTTCCGCTCCAAAAGGTGTAAACGTCGATATGACAGGAGAACAAGAGGAACAACAAGAAACAGCTTCATTCCTTGGAGGCGCGCTTCTTCTCGCGCTTGGGCTAATAGTTCTTATTCTTATCATGCAGTTCAACTCTATCGGACGAACTATAATTATTCTATCTGAAATTGTCTTCAGTATCATTGGAGTTCTTCTAGGACTCGCAATATTTAATATGGACATTTCGATTGTAATGACTGGTGTCGGTATTATCGCACTTGCTGGTATCGTTGTTAGAAATGGTATCCTCATGGTAGAGTTCACAGACATACTGCGTGCAGAAGGAAAATCACTTCACGATGCAATCGTTGAAGCGGGTAGAACACGTATGACTCCCGTGCTACTCACCGCTACTGCAACGATCCTCGGCATGATTCCACTTGCAATTGGATTCAATATCGACTTCGTAACAATGTTCACTGAACTCGATCCTAAGATCTACTTTGGTGGCGATAACGTAGCATTCTGGGGGCCTCTAGCATGGACCATAGTGTTCGGTTTGAGCTTCGCAACATTCATCACGCTGATCCTTGTACCAGTGATGTATGAAATGTCAGAACAAACAAAAGCAAGATTTAAAAGATTGACTTCTAAAAAGACTTCGGTGTAATCTACACCGTTGTGGTAAATCTGATCACAAGTCAGACGTTTAGTTAAGGTTTAGACATTGATCCCGCTTCGTGCGGGATCTTTGCTTTATACCGAATAATCATTCGGTTATTGACTCTGATGCTTTTTGGGCATAAAAGCCGCCTTTTGATTTTATTCTTCTAAATATTTCATTGGCTGCTTTATAATCTTTAGCAGCTTTGTGAGACATTCCTAAATAAAATTCCGCCTCTTCATAAAATGTTTTGATGGGTTGATTCAAAACCGTTTGAAACCACAAAATAGCTTGATTATAATTTCCAATTTGAAATGAGCTTAACCCTCCATAAAACAAGGCGTTCACATCATCCGGGTATTGTCCCAAAATCACACTAAACTTCTCTTCTGAAAGTCTGTAAGATCCTTTGTCAAAAGCGGATATACTTTGATCTAGAAATGTCAAATATGAAATAGCCTGATGATCTTGTTTCGCTAACTTTCTATCTTCTTCCTTGGCCTTTTGGTCTTCATACTTAGCGTCAATTCCAGATACAGGATCGAATCCGCTCCAATCTTCTCGACGAAGCAACGTATAGTCAACAATTTTGTAGTCATGGATAAAAAGAATTTTCCCCATGTAAGTAATACCTTCTCGATTGTGAATCTCTACCTCGCCTCCGTTGGGATAATCATTGTTGTCCTTTCGAAGTGTTACATCTTTATTCACCACTCGAGGAACCACTTCTGTATCTCTCAATGCAATCGGATTTATTTCCTCCATCCCTCTGATATCGGAAATGAACACTGGTTCCTCAATTGGCAAAATGTCAATACGAGACTCTTTTGGTATGCTAATTAAAACGGGGCGCTCTTTAGTATTATTTGAAGTTACTGTATCCTTTGACTCAGCCTCATCATCAGGGTTTTGCGCTTTTGAAACCACTGCCGGTTGGTTTTGCGCAATGTTATCCGATTTATCTTCTTTTCCTGTTAACATAACCACCCCTACAATAGCAGCTGCCACAATCGCTCCCCCAATAATCCATCCTTTCCAAGAACCACCGCTTGTTGACGAAGTGGAACCACCAGTTGGAGAAACTACAAACGCATAGCCCTCCAAAGCATCCATTACTATTGGATGATCCAAAGCCAATTCTTCTATCTCATGAAGACGCTTTTTATCAAGCGTTCCCTCATGATACTGAATCAACTCCGCCTCCGTGGGCATCACTATTTCTGTTGAATTTTTCATTACGCAGTTTTAGATAGGATGATTTTCAAATTTCGCTTGCCATTCTGCAAATGAGATTTCACTTCTAGCAAACTAAATCCGGTTTCCTCACTAACTTCTTTATAGCTTTTTTCTTCAATATAAAATTTAAGAACACATTCTTTCTGTGCTTTGGAAAGCTCATTAATAGCGGTTTCCAATTGATTCAAATTCATCTCTCGCAACTCAACGCTGCTCAACTCTTCCTCATCATTTCCTTCTATTTTCATCTTAGAAATGTGAACACGTTGACGCTGATCTGTTCTCAATTTCATCAAACAGTGATTTCTACTTACGGTATAAATCCAATGTTCAAATGTCTTCACTTCCTGAATCAGCATTGTTGAAATCAATTTTTCGAAAATACCGTTGGTCGCATCCTTCGCGTCCTCTCTGTCTTTCAAATACTTCATACAAAGACCAAACACAAGATGCCGATAACGTTCAAACAAAGTTCCCAGCCAATGACCACCGGCATCCTGCCGATAGCGCTCCAAAAGCTCGGCATCACTAAGAATATGTTTGTCTTTTATCGGCATCCGCGATTGATTCTTTTAAACCACTTCCTTATTTTCCTTCGGCATCTAGCTGTCGCAACTTTTCGTTGTATTCTTCTAAATAACTTTTTGTTTCTACTACTATGACTCCACCGGTTGTATCTCCATACTTCGCCGGCACTCCTCCAGTATACACTTGCATACTGCTGATTCCGCTGCTAGGCACATTGGGTACATTCTGTCTAATCTTTACCCCATCAATGAAGTAAATAACTGAACCAGATCTGCTTCCTCTAAAGTACAGATATTCGCCATTTGCGCTCACTTTAATGTCGGATGTCAACGAAGTGGCAATCTTTTTCAAGTCTCCACCATGCGAAGTCGACATTTGCTCAAGCTCCTTAGCGCGAATGCTTACCACATTTCCTCCATCCACTTGAATCAAAGGATCTTTGTATTCAATTTTTTCAATCATCGCTAGGTCACCAATGGTGTCGCGCATCACCGTATTCATAAGACGAGTAATCTTGTCTGCAGAAACCTCCGTGTTGCTGATGTTGACCTCCTTATAGCCCATTAAACGCATAACTACGGTGTATTCCCCCGCTGCCAATGGCTTCAACTTAAAATTACCCAAACTGTCGGTTCTGTCACCCACAATGGAGGCTCCAACATTGCATTGAACAGAGACATCAAAAAGAGGCTTCCCTTTCTCGTCAATCACCTTCCCATGAATCTCCCCGTGAGACTGCGCCTGCAGCATTAATGAAAACAAAAGCGCGAGTGCGGTGCAAATAGTTGTTTTTATCATAATAATTGAATTTCAATTAAGATGCCCCCTTCCTCAAAATTCCATAAGATTGACTAACTTTTTTTCTGAATCAAAACATTAGACTACTTTTGCACCCCGAAGCATTCGGCTCACTTCTAAATAAAATTGCTGAAACTCCCCCAATGAGTGATGCTATCAAACACGAGTGTGGTATCGCACTCCTTAGACTGAAGAAACCTCTTCAGTTCTACTCCGAGAAATACGGAACCCCCTTCTACGGCCTCAACAAAATGTACCTCCTCATGGAAAAGGAGCACAATCGCGGACAGGACGGCGCAGGATTAGCCAACATCAAACTCTTTCCTCAACCGGGTAAAAAGTACATCAGCAGAATTCGCTCAAACGATAGCCAACCTATCAAAGACCTATTCTCAAAAGTGATGGGCAGATTCGTGGAGCTCGAAAAACATGATCCTGAAAAACTAAAAGACACTCAA
>JBIIBU010000062.1:0-9285 GCA_044239235.1 Flavobacteriales bacterium | reverse complement strand
AAATACCAATCGAGCATTTTATAACTAAAGCCTAGAACTATAAGCGCAGCAATAGTTACAATAACTGCGTCGTCTTTCCAATCATTCAATTTCACTTTTCCCATCCAAGCAAAAATGAAAAATGGAAGAACAAAAGGAAGTAGGAAGATATCTTTATAGAATGACTCCCATGGAGTGAGTTTTATAGCATCTCCAAAGCATCCGCAAGAAGTTACACACTCTGGTGTATCTGTGAATGTTGTTCCATCAACTGCAGTGAATGTCATCTGCTGCAAAGGATCGCACGTTGCGGTGTAATAAGTTAACCAAGCGAAGAAGAGCGTCATAAACAACAACAAGCTCGATGTGAGTTTTGGCCACGCACCAAGAAGAGTGGCCACTCCGACGAGCACCTCACCGATTACAATGAACATAGCTATAGGAACGGTGTATGGCAGCAGCTCCGGAAAGCCCAAAGCTTTAACCGAAAAATATTCCTCGAGTTTGTAGGCAAAGCCCACCACATCGTTGACTTTAATCAAGCCAGAGACAATGAACAGCGCTCCGACAATAATTCGGCAGATAGAGATAACAACTTTCATAAAATTACTATTTGTAATTGAAGTCTGCAATATTGGGCCGCAGGTTGTATCACTATCCCCTGTTTAACCTCGCATTAACTTTCTTGATTCTCGACCACTAGTTTGATTAGTGCGAAAACAGCATAATTTATCATATCGCGATAGCCACTATCAATTCCCTCTGAAACCAAGGTTTTTCCTTCATTGTCTTCAATCTGTTTGATGCGAAGTAGTTTCATTAGAATCAGATCTGTAAAGGAAGAAACACGCATATCTCTCCAAGCCTCACCATAATCATGATTTTTATTCATCATGAGATCTTTGGTCATTTTTACTTCTTTATCGTAAAGAGCTATTGCAGCCTCTGGATCCATTTCAAGTGGAGCATCTTCGGACAATTCCATTTGAACTAGTCCCATGACCGAATAATTCAGGATACCGATAAACTCGTCGACGATACCCTCGCCTACCTTGCTCATCCCCTTTTCTTCTAGGGTTCTAATGCGTTGAGCTTTAATAAAAATTTGATCCGTCAAACTTTTGGTTCTGAGGATTCTCCAAGCCGTTCCATAGTCCTTGGTCTTTTTGGAAAAGAGGTCGCGACAAATTTTAATGGCGCTGTCGTATTGTTGAGAGGTTTTATTCACCTTATGTTCAATATTTGTAGGCAAATTTGACACACAAGTTCCAATAACACTATTTTATTTTGATTAAAAACGAATTTTCTCCATTTACACTGCAGGTTGGCGGCAAGCTAATAAGTGCTGAAAAGCCAATGATTATGGGGATTTTGAACCTTACGCCCGACTCTTTTTATACTGTTAGCAGAACTAGTGAGGAGGCTATAATTGAAAGAGCAAGGCTAATGATTTCTGAAGGGGCCGACATTTTGGACCTCGGAGGCCAAAGCACACGCCCCGGAGCGGAGAGAATTTCTGCAGAAGAAGAATGGTCGCGCATTGAGCTGGGACTCGTTGCTATTCGCAAAGCATTTCCTGAAATTCTAATATCGATCGACACATTTTACGCCAGCGTTGCTGAGAAAGCTGTTCAGCAAGGCGCCAATCTAATTAACGATGTAAGCGCAGGCAGTATTGACCCGGGCATGTTTGAGACAGCCGGTCGACTTCGGGCGCCATATGTATTGATGCACATGCAAGGCGAACCCCAATCCATGCAAAATTCACCGTCTTATTCAAATGTTGTCCAAGACATCATTTTCTTTTTCTCACAAAAAATAAATGAGCTCAGGAAAGCGGGAGTGAAGGATATTCTGCTCGACCCTGGATTTGGATTCGGCAAAACGATTGATCACAATTACTCAATTCTTTCAAAATTAGAGGAATTCAAAATATTGGAATGTCCGCTTCTCATAGGCATGAGCAGAAAAAAAATGATTCAAAGTGCCACAGGAACAGATGCAGAAAATGCATTAAGTGGAACCATTGCTGCAAACACAATTGCACTCCTGAATGGCGCTTCTATCTTGCGCGTGCATGATGTGCAAGCTGCAAAGGACGCCATTTCAATTGTCCATTTTTT
The DNA here is from genome assembly GCA_044239235.1 of Flavobacteriales bacterium. GTDB lineage: Bacteria > Bacteroidota > Bacteroidia > Flavobacteriales_D > Sanyastnellaceae > JAIXWP01. The sequence goes on along the minus strand of JBIIBU010000062.1, from coordinate 7,183 downwards.
GAAATAAAAAAAGGCCCATTCGGAGGAATGAGCCTGATTAATATTTGAGTATTTTATTACTTCGGAACTTCTACTTTGTCATAAGCTGAGCAAGTAGCGTGATTAGTTGAAGTACATGACTGAAGGGCAACGCCAATGGTCAATAGTCCTAAGAAAACGATGATTAGCTTTTGGAGAACATTGTGTGTCCAGTCTTGAGTTGATTTCATTTTGTTAAATATTAGAAGTCAGGGTTATTGTGTTTTGTGTTTTTGAACGAAGCTTTTTGAAAAATGTTTCATTTTTTACTCATTTCATGGATGTAGTAGATACCACAAACCGATAAGCGCGACAGACCATGTCAAGAAGCGCTTTGCTTTTAAGAAATTCAATGTAATCATTGGATACAGGTTTTAATTGGTATTTCCCTGCAACCATGAGAGATTATTCGTGCAGGTTACTATTTAATACGATTTCACCTGCTAAAAGTTTCATTTTTAGACTAAACCGACTGTTTTCTCGCTAGAAGTGTATTCTTCATCAACGAAACAATTGTCATTGGTCCCACACCGCCTGGAACTGGAGTAATGAAGGAACATTTTGGAGCGACTTCGTCAAATTTTACATCTCCTGCAATTCTATAGCCCGACTTTCTTGAGCTATCCGCAATTCTAGTAATCCCCACATCTACCACCACTGCGCCATCCTTGATCATTTCAGAAGTAATGAACTCGGGCTTTCCAAGCGCCGCAATCACTATATCCGCGCTCTTAATAAACTCAGCTAAATTTTTTGTTCTGCTATGCGTGATGGTTACCGTGCAGTTGCCTGGATTGGTGTTTCGTTGAAGAAGTATACTTACCGGAAGACCAACAATATTTGAACGCCCAACAACAACACAATGCTTGCCTTCTGTTTCTACACCATTGTATTCCAACAGCTGAATAATACCATACGGAGTAGCAGGTAAGAAAGTTGGCAGGTTCAATGCCATCCGTCCTACATTCTCTGGGTGAAAGCCATCGACATCTTTTTTGGGATCAATCGCCAATAAAACATTCTGCTCATTGATATGCTTTGGTAAAGGAAGTTGAACAATGTAACCATCGATTTTCGAGTCATTATTGAGCTGCTTCACGATTTCCAAAACTTCCTCTTCTGTTGCGCTCGAAGGTCTAGTGATCAATGAGGATTCAAAACCAAGCTCCTCGCAAGCCTTCACCTTGGCGCCGACATATGTTAAACTTGCGCCATTATCACCAATAAGCACTGCAGCTAGATGGGGTCTTCGCTCACCTCGTTGTATCATTGCTTCAACTTCGGCTTTTAATTCGCCTTTGATTTTCAACGCAGTAGCAGTTCCATCGAGAAGTTTCATAGCAAGAATGGTATTTTTTGGTCGTTATGCAAAGGAAAGGAATTGGAGCCGAATTTGGAATTAAAAAAAAGATGGTGTACAAATGACACTTTCCTATATTTGACGAAAACAACCCAGCAGATAATGAAAACATTCTACTTGTCAGCCTTGCTAACATTCGTTGTATTAGGTGCAAAAGCCCAAATACTAACTTCTAGTCCGGCATTCCCGACTCAAACTGACAACATCACTATCTATTACGATGCAACTTCAGGGAATGGTGACCTCACCGGTGTGGTTCCTATTTATGCTCACACCGGAGTTATCACAAATTTAAGTTCTAGTAATACAGACTGGCAGCATGTGCAAGGCAATTGGGGTCAAGTAGACGCAAGTGTCTTAATGACTCCACTGGGGAATAATATGCACAGCATCACTATTAATCCACAAACTTTCTATGAACTAGGTGGTGGTGAAGTGGTTTCAAAACTTGCATTTGTTTTTAGAAATCAAAACGGCTCTATTGTTGGCCGAAATGCAGACGGAAGTGATATTTACATGGACATCTATCAAGATGGCTTTAACGCTGGATTTACTGTTCCGGGCGTCAACAGCACGATTGTAGATCCTGCAACCAACTTTGACATCAACTGCGCGAGTTCTGCTACTGCAACGATTACATTAACTGTAAATGGCAGTGAGGTCGCTTCACAAAGTGGAATTACTTCTCTTGATTATGTATTTAATGAAACAGCTTCAGGAGAATACCTGTTAGAAATGACAGCAGACAACGGTTCAACTGTCATAACTGATCAAACGACTCTAATCATTTTACCTTCTCCAAATGTGGCGGCATCGCCAGCAGGAACTATTGATGGAATCAACTATATAAATTCTTCCACCGTGCGCCTTCAAATTTATGCTCCAAATAAAGATTACATTTTTGTGGTTGGTGATTTCAATGATTGGCAAATTGATTTGGATTATATGATGAATCGCACTCCTGATGGCGCTACATATTGGTTAGACATTACTGGATTGGATGCAAATACGGAATATAGATTCCAATATCACATTGATGAAGAAGGAATGCGTGTGGCTGATGTGTATACTGAGAAAATTTTGAACAACTGGGATGATCCATATATTCCGGCAGCTGTATATCCTAACCTTACTCCATATCCAACAGGATTGACTACTGACCCTGTTTCTGTTTTCAAGATCAATCAAACTGATTTTAATTGGACGGATGCTACTTTTACTCGTCCTCCAAGCAGTCGTCTTGTGGTCTATGAAATGCTTCTGCGTGATTTTATTGAAGATCACAACTACGCAACTTTAATGGACACCATCGATTATATCGATCGCTTAGGAATTACATGTATCGAATTGATGCCGATTAATGAGTTTGAAGGTAATTTGAGTTGGGGCTACAATCCGGCATTCTTCTTTGCTCCAGATAAATACTATGGTACACCAGAAGCTCTGAAAGCTTTAGTTAATGAATGTCACAATAGAGGTATCGCGGTTATCATGGACATTGCGTTAAATCACAGTTTTGGTCAAAACCCTATGGTGAGAATGTATTTTAATCCTGATGCAGGAGATTATGGACAGCCAACTGCAGACAGTCCTTGGTTTAATGAAACTCCAAAGCATGATTTCAATGTTGGATATGATTTCAATCACGAAAGCACACGAACACGCAACTTCTGTAAACGCGTTCTTGGATATTGGATGGACGAATACCATATAGATGGATATCGATTTGACCTTTCAAAAGGATTTACACAGAATAATACTTTGGGAAATATTGCTGCTTGGGGTGCTTATGATCAAAGCCGCGTAAATATTCTAAATGATTATTATTCGCACATGCAATCTGTTGAGCCAGGTTCTTATGCAATCTTAGAGCATTTAGGAAGCAATGGTGAAGAAGAAGTTCTTTCAGATTCTGGAATGATGCTTTGGGGGAAAATGACAACAGAATATGAAGAGGCATCGATGGGATATACAAGCAATCTTTCATGGGGTAGCTATCAAAATAGAGGTTGGTCTCAGCCTCGTCTGGTATAAGAATTTACAGTTTGGTAATAGCAGTGGATCTTATGACATCAACAATTTGAGCATTGCTCTTGAAAGACAAGAATTAGCGCATTGCCTATTGATTCCGATTCCTGGTCCAAAAATGATTTGGCAATTTGGTGAATTAGGATATGAATACTCCATCAACTATTGTGAAGATGGAACAATCAACACCAACTGCCGCACTTCTCCTAAGCCGATTCGATGGGATTATCAAGACCAACAAGATCGTTTGCATGTTTACAAGGTTGTTTCTGCGCTCAATCAATTGAAAAAGACAGAAGCTATATTCTCCACTACAGATTTTGATATTGATTTGGGTGGTTTCGGAAAAAGACTTCACTTGAACAGCAATACGGATAATGCGGTAGTAGTGGGTAATTTTAATGTTACAAATCTAAATATGATACCTGGATTCCAACATACAGGTACTTGGTATGATTACTTTACAAACACTTCATTTGAAGTTACTGACCTTGGCGCATCCTTCGCATACACACCGGGTGAATATCACATCTATACTGACTACGAACTTCCTGCTCCGGATTTGAATACAAGCATTGAAGAATTGATGACTTTCTTTAATGATGATTTGATTGTTTTCCCAAACCCAACAGAAGGTTTGATGAATATCAATTTGCGCATGCATCAGGCAGGCAAAGTGAAAGTTGAAGTTCTTGATATGACTGGACGAGTAGTTGCGATTGTATTCGAAGGCAACATTTCAACCGGTATTCAAAGCTTCAGGCTTGAAGAAACTCTACCATCAGGACAATACCTTGTTCGTGCTGTTTCAGCAGACAATGCGGTAACGCAGCCTGTTGTGGTGTTTAATCGATAATTTTTTATATTTCACACATATTGCTCTAGCGGCCAGATGGCTGCTAGAGCATTTTTAATCATTTGTTGATTTTTTAGTAAGTGTACATTTTACACTTGCTTTAAAAAAAGTGTATTTTTGAAGCTAAAACCAAACAATTAACCAATACGAACCAATTTTCATGAGAAGTCTTTACTCATTCGTGGTATTTGCTATTTTAGGATTATCGTCCATGGTGGCAAGTGCTCAGACCGTCTCCGGAACGGTTAAAGATGACGTTGGCCCGTTGGCTGGCGTAATCATCAAAGACATCGCAAGTGGCACAGGTGTAGCCACTGATGATGCGGGAAAATACTCCATCAAGCTATCAGCAGGAAAACATTCACTTGAATTCAAGTTGATGGGTTTTTCAACAGTAACAAAAGAAGTTGTAGCTATTGAAGGCAGCGATGTTGCATTAGATGTTACATTGTCTTCTGCTGATAAAGACCTAGACGAACTTGTAATCGTAGGTTACGGCGTTCAGCGCAAGCGCGAGGTTACCGGGTCTATTTCTAAGATTGACGGTAAAGAACTTACCAAACTTCCTGTACCTAGTTTTGAAGCTGCACTGCAAGGTCAAGCTGCGGGTGTTCAGGTTTCGCAAGGTTCCGGTTTGGCTGGTAGTGCCTCTATACTTCGCATTCGCGGTATAGCGTCTATTTCTGCTGGTGGTGATCCACTTTATGTAATAGATGGTATTCCAATTACTCAGAATCAATTTATCGGTGGTAATAGCGGGGCGATGAATAACAACCCACTTGCTTCAATCAATCCTTCGGATATCGAGTCTATCGAAATCTTGAAAGATGCTGCAGCAACTGGTATTTATGGCTCACGCGGATCGAATGGTGTAATCTTAATTACTACCAAACGTGGTGGTCAAAAGAAAGGTTGGAATTTTGAATTCAACACTCGATTCGGTGTTGGTATGGCTGCAACGACACCAAACATGATGAATACTGATCAGTACTTAGCGATTCGTCAAGAAGCTTGGGAAAATGATGGTGGTACAGGCTATGTTTGGCTTCCAGGCGTATCATATGCTTCAGGACAAGGCGCTGCTGCATCTGCTCAAGAGCGTGCTGAAAAATATGCTTTAGCTAAGAAAATCAACACGGACTGGGTAGATGAGACAATTGGTGTTGGGATTAAACACATGTACAATTTTGCCGCTTCTTATGGTGGTGAAAAGTCAAGAGTTTATGCTGCGATGACATACGATGATAATGGTTCTTATCTCGAAGGTAACTCATACAGGAGAATGACTGGTCGTATCAATTATGACTATGATTTTTCTAAGAAATTAAAAGTAATGACGTCGTTGTCTTATAGCCGTGGTATAAACAATCGTGTCGATGCGGCATGGTCTGGTGGACTAGGTTTGGCAATGAGCACAGCCCTTCCATACTATCCAGTAGTTTACGATAGCACAGCAATCGAATTGTTCGGAAGCAACGGCGCGGAAGTTGGCGATTATTTTATGTGGAATAATGGTTATACAAATCCAAGTGCTGTTCGTGAACAATTGAAATGGCGCTCTGAAGAAGGACGAACTATCGCAAATGGATCGTTAATTTATTCTCCTATCAAAGATTTGAATATCCGCGTAACTGGTTCGATGGATTATATGGACTTCAGAGATTATCGCTATCAGCCAAAAACACTTTATCCTAATTCTCAAGCTGACTACGCTGAGCAAAAGCCAACTTGGACAACCAACTGGTCTACTTCTGCTACTGCAGATTATATTCATAGAATCAACGAGGAAAACACGATCACTTATTTGGTGGGAGCTGAAGCTCAAAAACAATCTACACAGCGCTACAATAGTATTTCTTACAATTTCATTGATGCTCCAGTTTATGACACTGATTACGAAACGGATTCTACTGTAATTCAGAAGTTCATTGGTACGCCTGAAGCATGGACCTTCGTGAGTACGTTTGCTCGTGCGAACTTCTCTCACAAAAACAAACTATTCGTTCAAGCTGTAAGCCGCCTCGATGGTTCTAGCCGATTCGGTGTGAACAATCGTTATGGATTCTTCCCAAGTATCTCGGCGGGTTGGATTCTATCAGAAGAACAATTCTTGAAAGGAAATAAAACCATTACTTTCTTGAAAGTTCGTGCTGGTGTAGGAAAATCTGGTAACGCTGATATCCCTGGTGACGCCCAATTTGGTTTGTTCTCTCCCTATAACAATGGAACAACTTACAACGGTGATCCTATTATTTACCCAACTAAATTGGCTAACCCTGATTTGCAATGGGAAACTACGACGACTTACGATGCAACTGTTGAGATGGGACTATGGAAAGATCGCGTAAGTCTTACTCTTTCAGTTTATCGCAAGAACACTGAAAATGCGTTGATGAACGTTAACGTTCCGCCATCAACTGGATTTACTTCTTACTGGGACAATGTTGCTTCAATCCTAAACCAAGGAATTGAATTGACAATATCAAGCTACAACATTGTGAAGCCAAACTTTGAATGGAAAACTGACTTCAACATTGCCCGCAACTACAATGAACTTCTAGACATCGGTGACTATACTCCAGATGCGGTTAGCGGCGGTACAAATGACTCGCGCGTTATCGTAGGAAGCCCTATTGGATCATTCTACTTAATGCAATTCAGCCATGTTGATCCTGAAACTGGTCGCCCAGTCTATCTCGACAAAAACGGAAATGAAACATTTGAGTATGATAACAACCAACGTCAATATGTTGGTGATGGATTGCCAGAAGTAATCGGTGGTATTACAAATACTTTCCGCATCAAGCGTTTCGATATTCAATTTCTAGCTACATATAGCATTGGTGCTAAAATCTTCGATTCATCTGGAAAACGTCAGATGGGTGTTGTTACAGATTGGAACATGCGAACAGATCTTTTTG
>JBIIBU010000060.1:0-9324 GCA_044239235.1 Flavobacteriales bacterium | reverse complement strand
CGTTGGTTCTAGAACGTGCAGTTAACTCGAATGATACCATCGACTTAAGTCAATTCCCCAACGGCATTTACTCTATAAGTTTTCTTAAATCAAATGTCGATAGCTTAGAAACGATGACCGTAGTCGTAAATAAGTAACTAGTATATTCGTCGTCAAATTATTTAGATATGACGACAGACAAAACATTGAAGCATCTATTTCTAGCAGGACACGTTGAGGGTATTTCTTATTTACTTCTTTTGTTTGTTGCAATGCCTTTGAAATACTTGGCTGAAGTGCCAATGGCTGTGAAAATTGCGGGTTCTATTCACGGATTCCTTTTCGTTTGGCTCATTTACGCAATCTTCCTTGCGCTCTATGAAAGGAAAATCTCTTTTGTAAAAGCTATCTTAGTATTTATTGCGTCTTTAATTCCGTTCGCAACATTCTTTCTTGAAAGAATAGTTCTTGGAAGAAAAAGTCAATAAAGAAATTCTTTCGGTTAAGAATAATATTGACAAAACCTCGAGCTCGAACTTCGAAAGAAAAAAGAGGGACTCCCCGACATTGAGAAGTTAACAAAGAACGCTGCGGATTGTCAAGTGGGCATTACCATCGTAAGATAAGTTATTCTCAGATTGCTTACTCTGCTTGATCTGGGAGGCTATTATTGCAAAAAGAAAGTTGGTTTGCTCGGATATTCATCTGTTTGTATTCATTGTTAAAAACTGTTGACGGTCACGAAAATCGGCCCTGTCATAATCCTATATTTACATGCCATAGAGGAGTGCATTCTGCCTCATGGAAGATTTGTGTTAACGAAAAAAAAAATCAAATGGAAAAAGACAGCAGAATTGTAAACAAATTCAAACCTCGCACATGGAGTGAAACAAGAAGTAATGACTCTTGGTCGATATTCAAAATCATGGGTGAATTTGTAGAAGGATATGAGAGAATGAGTAGCATAGGTCCTTGCGTTTCTATTTTCGGTTCAGCCCGAACCAAACCAGACAACCCATACTATCAAATGGCTCAAGATATCGCGTTTCTCCTCACTCAAAGAGGCTACGGCGTTATCACCGGCGGTGGTCCCGGCATTATGGAAGCTGGTAACAAAGGCGCAAAAGATGGCAATGGTATTAGCGTAGGTCTAAACATCAAACTTCCTTTCGAACAACATAGCAATCCATATATCGATCACGATAAGGATATCAATTTTGATTATTTCTTTGTTAGAAAAGTAATGTTCATCAAATACAGCCAAGGTTTTGTTGTAATGCCTGGTGGATTTGGTACAATGGATGAATTGTTCGAAGCATTGACGCTTATTCAAACAGATAAAATTGGTCGTTTCCCAATAATTCTCGTTGGACGCAGTTTCTGGTCAGGACTAGTAGAATGGATTAAAACAACTCTTCTTGAAAAAGAACACAATGTTAGTCCAGAAGATATGCATCTTATCTCACTCGTTGATACGGCCGAGGAGGCAGTGGAAGAAATCGATAAGTTCTATTCTAACTACTTGTTGAAACCGAACTTCTAATTTTCGAAGTATTGAAATTGGTCAAGAATAATAGAGCTCTTTTGCTTTTTGTTTCTATTATCTGTTTGCTTGGAGCATACGGTTGGAGCGTTCGCGTTTTATACTCTAGCGCAATGCCTGTATTCTCATCACCATCGCGAACTTTCAATTTTATCCAGTATGACCTTAATGACCTAGAAATCTATCATCCTGAAGAAAAATTTGATTTCCTTTTTCAAAAAATGAGTAAGCTTATTTTCGAGGGAAAAGGTCACATTTCTATTCTTCACATAGGCGGAAGTCACGTTCAAGGAGGAGCACTAACGGACAGAATGAGATCAAATTTTTCTACGCTTACATATGGTGTAACAGGAGAAAGAGGTTTTGTTTTTCCTTATAAGATGGCTTCAACGAATAGTCCGTCAACAATCAAATGCGATTGGACTGGTCATTGGAATGGGTGCAGAAACAGTGTTAGCTCCGATGACTGCACGTGGGGAATGTCTGGAATATCGACATTCACTTATGATAAAAAAGCTTCGTTCAAAATTCGTACGATGAAAGCGGATAGCTCGTTCTATCGATCTAATAGAATCAAAGTGTTTTATCAGTGCAGTGATGAATATGAAATATTACCAGATACAAATCTTCTCCTTCGAGAAATAGTTCGCAGCCCTGAGCAAGGGTTTGATGAATTTATCTTTGAGGAAATGTATGAATCGGTTGAATTTACTGTACAACGCCCAGACTCAATTCAAGATGGCTATTTCGTTTTACAAGGATTATATCTTGGGAATAATAGCCCTGGGATAACCTACAATACTATCGGTGTTAATGGTGCAGGCACGTACAGCTATTTGCGTTGTGATATGTTTAAAGAGCAAATGCATACATTGAAGCCTGATTTAGTTTTCTTTGGTATAGGCGTAAATGATGCGAATGTTCCAGAGAGCGAATTCAATTCAGCATTATATGAAGCGCGCTATGATTCTATTATCGGAATGATTAAAGAGAGCAATCCAGCGGTTTGTTTTGTTTTCATTACCAATAACGATGTTTATTATCAAAAGAAATATCCGAATCGAAATGGATTGAAAGTTCAAGAGTCGATGCAACGTTTGGCTGAAAAGCACAATGGTGCAGTTTATGACCTCTTTGCAATTATGGGTGGGCTTGGTTCTATAGATGATTGGAGAGATTCTGGATTAGCGGCAGGTGATCGAATTCACCTAACTAAAAAGGGATATGAACTTCAAGCTGATCTCATGTTCGAAGCTTTCCGAAATTCTTTCGGAAATTATTTAAGTCAAAAAAATCCGTAGCATGTCAAAATTGATAGCAGTTATCTCTCCAGCTAAACTGTTGGATGATCAAACGCACTATCCGCAATTACCATCTTCACAACCTTTGTTTTTGAATGAAGCGGAAGCTTTGATCAAAAAGTTGAAGAAACTAAAAATTGAAGAAGTATCAGAATTGATGGATCTGAGTCCTGCACTCGGTGCGCTTAACAGAGATCGATTCAATCAATGGAAGCGACCATTTGACACAAGTAATGCACACCAGGCAATTCTGCATTTCAAAGGTGATGTATACAGAGGAATGAAGGCTGAAGAATTTGGATTAAAGCAATTAGAGTGGTCGCAAGATCATCTTCGCATTTTAAGTGGACTTTATGGCGTCTTGCGTCCTCTTGACGTGGTGCAATCCTATCGATTGATGATGGGGACTCCATTCAGTGCATCCGTTAAGCACAAAAATCTTTATTCATATTGGGGAACCAAAATTGCGGACTCCATTGCGACAGATTTAGATAAAAATGGAACACTTGTGAATCTTGCTTCAAGCGAGTATTTCAAGGCAATTGACCAAAAAGCACTTGATAGAAATATAATCACATGTGAGTTTAAGGAGAGGAAAGGAGGGAAGTTGTCTATAGTTTCAACCTATGCGAAACTTGCTCGTGGTATGATGGCTCGGTTTATAATTGAGAATAAGATTACAAAACCCACAGAAATCAAGGCTTTTGATTCAGAGAGATACCTCTTTGAACCATCTTTGAGCACTGATAATGAGTATGTTTTTGTAAGATAGTGCTTGGATATTGCGAACTTCGAACTAAGTTCGCGTCCGTTTTTGAATATTAAACATAAAAAATAACCCTAATGAAGTACGTTTATTTTGCTGCAGTTGTTGTAGCTGCTGCGTTTTCTTCCTGTAAAAGTGGAAGCAAGAGCGCTGTTACTTTAGAAAACAGCAATGACTCTCTTTCTTATGCGCTAGGTGTTTCTATCGCTAGCAACCTATCTCAAAGTAAATTAGATAACCTCAACTACGATGTTTTCCTAAAAGGTATCAAAGAACATTTGGATAGCACATGTTCAATGGATGTTGAAGGTGCTGAAAACTTTATTCGCGATGAAATGAAAAGAATGTCTGAAAAGGAAAGTGAAGGCAACAAAGCTGCAGGTGAAGCATTTCTTGCTAATAACAAGTCACAAGCTGGCGTAATCACTACAGCTAGCGGACTTCAATATAAAATTACCCAAGAAGGTACAGGAGCAAATCCGGATGCAAACGAGAAAGTAACTGTTCATTACCATGGAACTACTATCGATGGTCAAGTGTTTGACAGTTCAGTTGAGCGCGGTCAACCAGCTACTTTCGGTTTGAACCAAGTTATCCCAGGATGGACTGAAGGACTTCAACTTCTTAAGCCAGGCGGAAAAGCTACATTGTACATCCCACAAGGACTTGCATATGGAGCTCGTCCAGCTGGAAAGATCCAACCATTTTCTACATTGATTTTCGAAGTTGAATTGATCTCTGTTGAGCCAGTTCAATAATCAGAATAGACTTTAATAAAAAGCCCTTTCGTTAATTCGAAAGGGCTTTTTTATTAATATTTCGAGAAAAATTACTCTCCTTCTCCAAGTGCTTCAACTTTCTTTATTTCTTCATCAAGAATTTCTTCAATTGTTTTTCTTTCAGCCTCACTAAGTTTTGCATCCAGTTTGGCTTGACGCTTCATACTGCGATACATTTCACGTTTGTGAATTTCATAGGCCATGTAGACTGTATATTTACCTTCAGCATTCAGATATTTCTCCTCACCAATTTTACGAAGCTCTGCAATTTGAGTATTCGTCACCTCACGAATCAGCGTTTGAAATTTATCATTGATTTCTGATCCAGAATTGGTTTCATTTTCATGAAGGTATTGATCCGTAACTACTTTGATAGTAGTTTCTACTTGTTGAGCCAATTCCTTTTTTGCTTGAAGATCAGCTTTGCTCTTAGCGATATTCTCATCAGAGCTATCACCTTTACCTACTGAGCGGAAATAACGACCATTGCTTTCATATTTGTTTCCGGTGAAAGGTTCTTTTACCTTTTCACCCATTGGAGATGTTTTGCCGCAAGAAATGATTGCCATTGAAATACTCAATAAAGCTACTATCCCAAAGAAGTTGAACTTTTTCATATTGTTTTGTTTTGTGGGTGCAAGTTAAAAATTGTGCCATGATTTACTACTAAGTAATCTGTAATATGCACTTATATATCTTTGCCCCATGTATCCTACTATATATCACGCTCTTTTAGACCTGTTCGGATTCGATTGGCCATGGGCTAAGTTGCTCAACAGCTTTGGTTTTTTTGTTGCTATTGCTTTCGTGGTAGCTAGTTATATCATGTCTCGTGAATTGAAGAGAAAAGAAGCGGAAGGTTTGATCAAAGGTGAAAAGCGAAAACACGTTACAGGCAAAGCCCCCGTATGGTCTGATGTTATTACAAATGGACTTATTGGTTTTATCGTTGGGTGGAAGTTCATTTATCTATTCGCGAATAGCTCAACCTTGTTTGTTCCAGGTGGCACTCCTCAAGCTCATATATTTTCTAGCGAAGGATATGTGTTATTAGGATTGTTGATTGGGGGTGCTTTCGGATTTTGGCGTTGGTGGGAGTATAAAAAGCAACAGCTTCCAACTCCCAAAGAAACGATTGTGGATTATCCAATTTATGAATATGCGGGTACAATTACCTTTATCGCCGCGATTTGCGGAATAATTGGAGCAAAATTGTTCCACCTTTTCGAGAATCCGGCGGAATTCATGGCTTTTTTCACAAAGCCTGATTTGCAAAGTTTCCTCAGTGGTTTAACAGTTTATGGCGGCCTAATCTTGGGGGCAGCTGGAGTTCTAGTCTTTGCTTATAAAAAGAAAATCAATTTTTTACATTTAACCGACGCGACCACTCCAGGATTAATGTTGGCTTATGGCATCGGTCGTATCGGGTGTCAGGTGAGCGGAGACGGTGACTGGGGGGTGGCGAATTCAGCTCCAAAACCAGGTTGGTTATCTTGGATGCCTGATTGGGCTTGGTCATATAACTATCCGAATAATGTGAATGGTATTCTTGGTCCGTCAGCAGACACTTTCGGAATGCGAATAACAGATCCCAATACTCCTTGTTGGGACGGGTACTGTACAGAATTAATTCCTTCGGTTTGGCCAACACCCTTTTATGAAACCATAATGGCAACGGTAATATTCCTTATTCTATGGTCATTAAGAAAAAGAATCAAAGTTGCAGGAGTTATTACAGGATTGTATTTAGTTTTTAATGGAATTGAGAGATTTTTGATTGAATCAATTCGCGTAAATAATAAGTTCGATTTGCTCGGAATTCAAGCAACTCAAGCTCAGGTTTTGGCCGTATGTTTCATTTTTGCAGGGGCTATAATGTTGTTTTGGAGATACAAAGTGTCCAAAAAACAAATTCAGCTATAGTTTTCGTTTCAATTTATAGCTGCAAACTAGGCTATTAGGAAAAATATCTTTTTTTTTTATCAAAAAAGTTTGGATAGGCGAAGAATTGATATATTTTTGCCACCGCTTTCGACGAGGAAGCTATACTATTAAAAGTATTGGTCCGGTAGTTCAGTTGGCTTGTAGCTTGTCATCTCGCCTTGGCGAGACGAGTTCGAATCGCTTGAAATATTAGATAAAGAAATATTGGTCCGGTAGTTCAGTTGGTTAGAATACATGCCTGTCACGCATGGGGTCGCGAGTTCGAGTCTCGTCCGGACCGCCAACAACAAGTAAGCCTTTCCTGATGGAGAGGCTTTTTTGTGCATCATAGTCTAGAGTTTCAACCATGTTTAACCTAAAAATTGAATTAACATGGAAAACTATTTCGTCTACATTCTCAGATCTGAATCCACAGGAGTCTTGTACAAAGGCTTCACGACTTGCATTGAGCGGCGACTTTTCGAACATAACAATGGATTGACCAGATATTCAAGTTCTCGGGGACCATGGATATTAGTCTTTTTGGAGAAATTTGATACGAAGCGAGAAGCTTTGATTGTAGAGAAAAAGCTCAAAAGATGTAATCCAAAGTACTTGGAAACACTTATCCAATCGACAAGAAATACTATTTGAATAAATGCCTGGCATCTCGCCAAAGGCGAGACGAGTTCTCCCGCCAGAGGGGGGATCGTCCGGACCGCCAACAGCAAAAAAGCCTTTCCTTATGGAGAGGCTTTTTTGTGCTTTGTATTTTCTAATAATTTCGAAAAATCTACTCAATCCATCTCCACAAAAAAGCGATCGCTGCCCACATGTGATTCGGGACATGCGAAAACGAGTATCACGGTCTCATCAGTTTCATTTAAGATTTGATGAACGATGCCTGGCTCTATATGGAAACAGTCTCCTTCTGAAGCAGTGAATCTATCGGTCCAAACTGACTTTCCCTCAACAAAAGGCCCCGTCTTCATTGTTCCAATACCTTTCAATATTTGATACGTATCGACACCCTCCGTGTGATAATGTGGGGTGAGTTTGGTGTGCGGAGCGATATCTGCCACATACATCGAAAGACTCGCGTCGCCCGCAAGTTTCACAATCTTTATCCCCGCATAATCATCCATCACAGCCCCTTCCAAAGCCAAGTATATGTTCGTCTTATCCATCTCTAGTTACTAATTACTGAATACTAAATACCTACTACTTCAACCTTCATCCATCATCCATCATCCCTGCGCGAAGCGCACATCCATCATCCCTGCGCGAAGCGCTACAATTCTTCAAACTCCCTTTGATAATCAAACTGCAAATCTTCATGCAGCGTGCTTATTGCTTTTTGAATCTTGACCAATTGACGCTCATAGATATTCAAAAGCACCAGATTCCTCGTTAAAACCAAATCATACGCTCTTAAACACTTACAGAAATGAATCATTAATTCCACTTCAGTGGTTTTCTGACCTGAATATTTGATCGATTTAGTTACAAATCGTAAAATCTTCCGCACACTTTTTTTGACGAAATAAACATTGGTGTCGTTGATTTCGGCATACATGGATTCTATTTCAGTTTTTACACTGTCGATATATGACGACTCATTGTGCGATTCGAACAACAAGTAGGAGAGGAGTTCCTTGTTTTCTTTCTTGTACTTCGCAACACGCAAAGCCATTTCTACCAAAACCTCCTGAGGAATGCTCCTCAGTTCTTTCTTTATTTCACTCAAACTCGCTACTTTCATCAGGCTGGGTTTACTCTATTCTTAATGATGTCTATATGTTGTCTGTCATGATTGGCCATCAC
Organism: Flavobacteriales bacterium; assembly: GCA_044239235.1. GTDB lineage: Bacteria > Bacteroidota > Bacteroidia > Flavobacteriales_D > Sanyastnellaceae > JAIXWP01. Next base: position 1,209 of record JBIIBU010000060.1, on the reverse strand, counting down.
TTCTATATGATCGCGCAATGTCATTTTCATTTGTTTTCCTTCATGAAACGACGACAATTCGTCCTGTTTTGGCAGATAAAATTCAATCATTTTAACATGTGCCGACCGGATGGACTCAAAATCTTCAAAAATCTTCGCCAAGCGCTGTTTATTGAACTCCCCAGCATCCGTATCGGCATTTGTGCCATTCCAAGGGCGCAATGTCGCTTTGCCCATTGCAAAGTCGTCTAGACGCGCAATCCATAGCGATTCTATGGTTAATAAATGACCAACGTGCTCTTTGATGCTCCATTTTTGATCTGGCTTCAACTCCGCTTCGCGCTCGCTTATGTTGGAAATCAGATTTTTAAGTGTTAATATGTTGTCTAAAAGCGCATTTGCTTGATTTTCAATCATAACAATCGTGAATTGATTCTTGATTTTTGCTTGATGCAAATGTAGTGCGCTCCGCAATCCAATTTTTTTTCTACATTTGCCTTCCCTAATAAAAATGTCAAAAAGACTGAACTTTTCAATTGGTAAGGTTGTTGGCATTGGGCGCGTTGATAAACAAACTTTTTACAAATAATAAAATCATGGCAGTAGAAATCACTGATGCAAACTTTGCAGAAGTTGCGATGAACTCGGACAAGCCCGTAATGATCGATTTTTGGGCAGAATGGTGTGGACCATGCAGAATGGTTACGCCAATCGTTGAGGAAATGGCTAACGACTACGATGGAAGAGCAGTTATCGGAAAAGTAAACGTTGATGAAAACCCAGATATCAGCGCTAAATTCGGAATTCGTAACATTCCAACTATAATCTTCCTTAAAGGCGGACAAGTAGTTGACAAAAGCGTAGGAGCAGTTCCTAAGAACGTTCTTACTGAGAAAATGGAAGCATTGATGGGATAATCTCTCATTACACGAAATAAAAAAGTCCTCGCTTTTCAGTGAGGACTTTTTTTATGCTTTGTATTTTCTTTTACTTTTTCCAAGTCGGCTTGAACTCATTCATATAAGCCTGCCATTGTTCAGCGGTAGTAATCTCTTTATATTTATCAGAAACAAAGAATTTAACGAACAACTCGAGGTCTCCAGGAGTTTTATAGCCAACAACAGGTCCAATCAATCCGCCAGTTTCATCCAAGAATACTAGGGTAGGATAAGCGCTAACATTGAGGTAACGAGCAAATTGGTGTACACCATTTCTTCCCGTTTTTGCTGG
>JBIIBU010000059.1:0-9328 GCA_044239235.1 Flavobacteriales bacterium | reverse complement strand
CCCCGCCGCTGCCTGAAGCCCCCGGATTAGCTGTTTTGCATTGTGTCAACAAGGCAATTATCAAAAGAGAAAATATAAATTTCAAACGCATATCTGCCAATTTTCTAACAAAAGTAACGTGTATTAGTTAATTGAAAGAATTTTGAGGTTACTTCTATATTTGTACGATAGCATACCTTTTTTTTGACACAAAAGAAACAATTCATATCAAGCCTAAGCTGGAACACGCTCACCGTTGTGCTTCAAATTGTGATACAAACAGTGTACACTGGTTTGTTGGCTCGTATGATTGCTCCCGAGTCATTCGCCTTGATGGGTGTAGTGCTAAGCATTATGGGGTTCGCTGAAATATTTTCACAAGTCGGTATCGGACCTGCAATTATTCAACGAAAAGAACTGCATCCGCAACACTTGAGCGGTGCCTTTTACACATCGCTTATTCTTGGGGTGACTTTCACGTTGGGCTTTGTATTGGCAGCGCCATTCTTCGCTTCAACATATCACATTCCTGAACTCGAACCTATCATGCAAGTGGTGAGCACTAGTTTCACCATTGCCGCGCTAGCCGTGGTGCCTAGAAGTTTGATGTTGAAAGAAATGAAGTTCAAATCCTTCTTCATTGCAGGAATGATTTCAATTGTTGGAGGAAATCTAATTCTCGGTCTCTGGCTCGCTTATCTTGATTTTGGTGTTTGGGCTTATGTGTGGGCACTCTTTGCACAAAATGCTTTGATGACCATCTCCTATTGGGTGCTTCAACCCGTGCGTTTTCCTCTCTATTGGAAATGGAAATACACCAAAGACCTCATCGCCTATGGTGCGTCAAGTACGGTTTTCAACGCACTGAATTATGCTGCTACCAAAGTCGACGTGACCTTGCTTCCTAAATATGCAAGCAAACTGCCCGCTACGCCAGGACTCGACAGATTAGGAGCAGCGGGCATTTATGAGCGCAGTGCTTATGTGATGTCATTGCCAATCACTATCATGGCCAAGCTTTCAGATAATGTCCTTTTCAGCGGCATGTCAAAAATGCAAGAGGAAACAGAAAGACTTAAAAGACTCATTGCAATAGCGACTCAAATGTTGGCATTAGCGATTATTCCGATCGTCGTTTTTAGCGCCGCTTTTTCAACTGAATTAATCACAATTTATTTGGGACCGAAATTCAGCCAGGCCATTCCTATTCTACAAATACTGCTGTTCGCTGTCATTTTTAGAACCCTCAGCAGATTGGCAGATTCACTCGTTCGCGCGAAAGACGCTGTTGTCAAAGCATCGTGGTACAAAGCTTTCTATTTATTAATAATGATAGTAGGTGTATACATAGCCGTGCCATTCGGAACAAAATGGATTGCAGCTTCCATCTTATTCACCACCATCATTCATTACCTGATGTCCATCCATCTCTGTCACATTTTGATAGGATCATCGTGGTCGACACAACTCAAAGCTACATTGCCCGGTTTCAAACTCGGTGCAATCACTGCCATAGTATGCGCGCCATTCGAATTAGAATGGTTCATTCCAGAGGTTGCACCCCTACTCCGATTACTTATTGGATTTATCGTGTGGGTAGCAATCATTCTTGGCATAGTTTTGCGAAGCCCTAAAATACTCGATGCAAACGGTATTTCGCCACTAGAGCTTCTCCCCGAGAAGATCAAGAGGCGGCTTGGGAAATGGGGAAATGGGAGAATGGGAAAATGAGAGAATGGGGAAATGGGGAAATGGGAGAATGGGAGAATGGGAGAATGGGAGAATCGTTCGAAGGGCGATTTTGTTTGTCACCGGTTACCAGTCGTTGGTCACCGGTCACTAGTAGATAGTAACCAGTAATTAGTAACCAATTGAAAGGAACGATTGTTATATTTTTTGTGTTAATTGGATTGGGTGTTGGTGCCCAATCGAAAGTGGCGTTTCATGCGCCCGATTCAATGACGTTCCTATTATCATTGAATGATGTTTTTGTAAATAATATTCCCGTTTCCGATATTGCCATTGTGCCAGTTAACGCTGGGAAAACAAAAGTGAAAATGACCTTCGCTAATGAGTCAGTTGGAACATTAGAACAAATCCTTGAAATCAAAGACAAATCTTTCTTGGAATATGAGGTACGTAAAGTCAAAAACAAACTCCAGTTTTTTTTATTGGCCGAATCTCCCCTTTTAATCACCTCAGCCATGGATTCTACTCTAGCAGCAGATTCCGCGGCTACACAACACGCAATTCCAGAATATTCAGGAAGCTCCAAATGCAGCGAGCCTATGAATGAGGTAGATTTTGCGCACGTTAAAACCGAACTAGCTAAATGCAATTTTGAATTGACGCGATTTGACTACCTCAAAAAAACCATCCCAGACCAGTGCTGGAAAGTAGACCAATTAAGGTATCTCCTTTCACAGCTTGATATGGAGGACAATAAATTAAAGATTCTTGAGCTAGCAAAGCCCTCCATTTACGACTTTGACCGCGCTCAAACCATTACAGAAGACTTCTTTCTAGAAAGAAATAAGATCAAAGCAAAAGCTATTCTTCAATAGGCTTATCCTCCTTACCTTCGCGACGTAAAACCAATCGTCGCTTTCATGAATAAAGTACACAACTTCAGCGCAGGTCCATGCATCCTTCCTAGAGATGTCATTGAACAATCTGCACAAGCAATCTTAGAATTCGATAACATGGGACTTTCCCTTATCGAAATCTCCCACAGAACCAAGAATTTTGAAGCAGTAATGGACGAGGCTCGTTCATTGGTAAAAGAAATCCTCGGACTTGAAGATCGCTACGAAGTTCTTTTCCTTCAAGGTGGTGCTACTCTTGGTTTTTACACAATTGCACTCAACCTTCTTAAAGATGGTGGTAAAGCCGCATATGCAAACACAGGCGTGTGGGCTTCAGGTGCAATCAAAGAAGCTAAATTGGTAGGTCAAGTAGACGTTATCGCTGATTCTTCTGATAAAAATCACAGCTACATTCCTTCTTTCGAAGTTCCAAATGATGTGGACTATTTCCACTTTACTTCTAACAATACTATTTTCGGAACACAATATCAAAACTTCCCAAAGACGAATGTTCCTTTGGTGTGCGATATGAGTTCTGATATTTTCTCAAAAAGATTTAATGCGAATGATTTCGGATTGATCTACGCTGGGGCTCAAAAAAACATGGGTCCTGCTGGAACTGTTCTCTATATCATCGACAAAGAACTTCTTGGAAAAACAGGTCGCAAATTACCTGCATACCTCGATCTTCAGGCGCACATTGACAAAGATTCAATGTACAATACACCTCCAGTATTTTCAATCTACGCAAGCATGCTTACCCTTCGTTGGATCAAAGCAAACGGCGGATTGGAAGGAATGGAAAAACGCAATGACGCGAAACAAAAATTGTTCTACGCAGAATTGGACCGCAACTCAATGTTCCATGGTCACGCAACACCAGATAGTCGATCATGGATGAACCCAACGTTTAGACTAAACGATGAAAGCAAAGCTCCAATCTTCGACAAAATGTGGAAAGAAGCTGGCATCAGCGGAATCGCTGGACACCGCTCCGTAGGCGGCTACCGCGCATCGATGTACAACGCACTTCCACTAGAAAGTGTGCAGGTGCTTGTCGACGTGATGAAAGCCTTTGAAGCAGTTTGATAGTTTGGTAGTGTGATAGTTTGGTAGTGTGGCAGTGTGGCAGTGAGACAGTGTGGCGGTGAGACAATGTAAAAGTTTATTAGTACGGAGTACGATGTCATCAGTCACTAGTAACCAGTAACCAGTAATTAGTAACCAGTAGTCAGTTTTATGAAAATACTTGCGAATGATGGAATAGACAACGGTGGGAAATTGGCTTTGGAAGCCATGGGATTCACTGTTGTAACAGATAAAGTAGCACAAGAAAATCTTGCTGATGCTATCAATAACGAAGGTTTTATTGGCTTGCTTGTACGCAGTGCAACAACAGCTCGTAAAGACTTGATTGACGCTTGTCCTGGACTGAAGTTTATCGGTCGCGGCGGTGTTGGTATTGATAATATCGATGCTGAATATGCGCGTTCAAAAGGCGTTGAAGTATTCAACACGCCTGCATCTAGCAGTCAGAGTGTGGCAGAACTTGTGATGTCATTGATGTTCGCTGCTGTGCGCGGTGTTTACGATGCAGGAACAAATATGCCCGTGAATGGTGTTGCTGAATTTGAAACACTCAAAAAGAAATACGGCAAAGGTTCTGAACTCCGTGGCAAAACCATCGGTATCGTTGGGTTTGGTCGTATCGGAAAATCTCTTGCGTCTTATGCACTTGGTTGTGGAATGAATGTAATCGCTTGCGATAATAACCCAAACAACAATGCAGTTGATCTGCACATCGCAGGTCACGGTCCAATCACTATTAAAGTTCCAATCAAATCGCTTTCAGAAATTCTAACTGAATGTGATTTCATTTCGCTTCACGTTCCAAAACAACCAAACGGCAATGCTGTTATTGGTGCAGAAGAATTGACAAAAGTGAAGAAAGGAATTATCCTCGTGAATACTTCTCGTGGTGGAGTGATTGAAGAAAGTGCATTGATCGATGCTTTGAATGATGGTCGTGTAGCGTATGCATGTTTAGATGTATTCGTTGGCGAACCTCGTCCAAATGAAGCATTGCTTAAGCATCCAAAAATTCTTGCGACTCCTCACATTGGTGCTGCAACAAACGAAGCTCAAGGCCGCATCGGACTCGAGATCGCAGCAAAGGTGAAAGAGATTATGAATAAATAATTACATGGCAATTGTAAAGCCCTTTTGTGCAGTGCGACCAACAAGAGACAAAGTTCATCTTGTTGCATCGCGCTCGTACGTTTCTTATACACGTCCGCAGCTTCGCTCTAAGTTGTTTGAAAACCCATACAGCTTTCTTCATATAATTCATCCTGATATGGGAGCGAACAAGTTTCACAAAGCGACCGGACTTCAAGACCGATTTGAACTTGTAAAAAACAAATACAAGTCGTTTGTAAAAGATGAGATTCTAGAGAAAGATGAAAAACCAACTTTCTACATTTATCGTCAAACAAAAAACGGTCACCCTTTCACAGGAATTATTTGCGCAGTGAGTGTAGATGATTACCTCGATGGTAAAATCAAAATTCACGAGCAGACATTAAGCAAAAGAGAAGAAACCTTCACGGCGTATCTGGACATCACGGATATCAACGCGGAGCCTGTGCTTCTAATGTCTGAGCGCAGCACAGAACTAGAACAACTCTTTGCACAATACACAGATCATAGAGCGGAATATGATTTTACAACTACCAATCGCGACCGCCATCAATTGTGGTGTATCAACGATTCGAAAGATGTAAAGAAAGTAGAAGAAATTTACAACGGTATCGATGCATTGTACATCGCCGATGGTCACCACCGCAGTTCTTCATCTGCGCATCTATGTGAAAAGCGCAGAGAAAAAGGCGACTATACTGGCAAAGAACCTTGGAATTATTTCTTGGCTTATATACTTGATGAAAACACGGTAAGGATTTATGAATTCAACCGACTCATCAAAGACTTGAATGGATTGACTCCAGAAGAATTCATTACAGCCCTTTCTAAGGACTTTTATGTAAATGAAGCCCCTAGTCAATACAAGCCAGTTCAGAAAGGCGAATTCAGCCTTTATATTGGAAAAACATGGTATTGCTTAACCCTTAAAGTACACAAAGACCAGCTCGATGCACAGGTGTTAAGTGATTTGGTACTTGATCCGATTTTAGGTATTAAAGATCTTAGAAAAGATAAGCGCATTGGTTTCTTAGAAGGACCACGCGGCATGGAAGGCATTCGTCAACATGTAGACAAAGGACATTACACCGCAGGCTTCGGATTATTCCCTGTAGCAATCAGCGAATTGAAACACATTGCAGATACTAGTGGAACGATGCCTCCAAAAAGCACTTGGGTAGAACCAAAACTTCGCAGCGGACTTATCGTGTATGAATTAACGTAAGTATGAGTATTACCGAAAATATTATTTCAATAAAAAAAGAGTTGCCATCACACGTGCAACTCATCGCTGTTTCAAAAACAAAACCTGTGAGCATGCTGCGAGAGGCTTACAATGCAGGGCAGCGACTTTTCGGCGAAAACTACGTTCAGGAAATTGTAGAGAAACAGCCATTGCTTGCGAATGACATTGAATGGCATTTCATTGGTCACTTGCAGTCGAATAAAGTAAAATACATTGCCCCTTTTGTGAAGTGCATTCATGCAGTGGAAAGTGAGAAGTTGCTTGCAGAGATAAACAAGCAAGCTGCAAAAAACAATAGGACGATAGAGTGCCTTTTGCAAATTCATATTGCAGAAGAAGAAAGCAAATTTGGTTTCAATCCAGAGAATGCGATTGCAGAAATTAGCAAAATAGATTTTTCAAAATACCCTAACATCACAATCAATGGCGTGATGGGCATGGCATCATTTGTAGATGACCAAGACCAAGTCAAACGGGAGTTCCAGAGCCTAAAACAAATTTTCAACGAGTTGAAAAAGGTTTGTTTTCCAGATTCAAATTCATTCAAAGAAATCTCGATGGGAATGTCGGGAGATTACAAGATGGCTATCGAGGAAGGTAGCACGATGGTGAGGGTTGGTAGTTCGATCTTCGGTAGTAGGTGACCAACGACTAGTGACTGGTGACCGACGACTAGTGACTAGTGACTCTATTCATTCTCATTTGGTCCCTGAGCCTGTCGAATGGGTGGTCCCTGAGCTTGTCGAACGGGTGGTCCCTGAGCGTAGGGAGCGAAGCGACCAGAGTCGAAGGGCCGTGGCTCACCCCTAACATCAGTCACCAGTCACTAGTCACTAGTCGTTAGTCGTTCGTCACTATCTTCGCTCTATGATTTCAAAACGCTTTTCCATCATTTATTTGAGCATCGCACCAGTGCTGTTTTTGCTCAGTTGGTACATTTCGTATCGAATTCAAGATCATTTTATGTCTGGTACGAAAGGGATTTCGCAGCAACAGGCCCATATTAATCCTATATTGTATGCAAGTATATTCACTGGAATATACCTAGCAGCTTACTTGGTGATTAGAGACATCTACAAACCAACAAAACATCAGTAATCAACAATTTACAAACTTTTCAACCTTGTAAATAGGTTACAAAGTGGCGTGCATACATTGCACCCACAAAAGGAACAAAACCATGGCAGAAATCAACAAAGACAAACTGAAAGCATTGCAATTGGCAATGGACAAGATGGAAAAAACATACGGAAAAGGTGCCGTAATGAAGTTGGGGGACAGTGCTCAGGAGGCAATCGAAGTGATTCCTTCCGGTTCAATCGGACTTGACCTCGCTTTAGGTATTGGCGGTTATCCAAAAGGTAGAATCGTAGAAATCTACGGTCCTGAATCATCTGGTAAAACAACCCTAGCAATCCACGCAATTGCTGAGTGTCAAAAACAAGGCGGAATCTGTGCATTCATCGATGCGGAACACGCGTTCGATAAATTCTACGCAGAAGCCCTTGGTGTTGACACCGAAAACCTACTTATCTCACAACCAGACCACGGTGAGCAAGGTCTCGAAATCGCTGATAACTTGATTCGCTCCGGCGCTATCGATTTGATTGTGATCGACTCCGTTGCCGCACTTACACCTCGCTCTGAGATTGAAGGTGAAATGGGCGACTCAAACGTAGGTGTTCAAGCTCGTTTGATGTCTAAAGCACTTCGCAAACTGACTGCTACTATTAGCAAAACAGGTTGCTGCTGCATCTTCATCAACCAGCTCCGTGAGAAAATCGGTGTTATGTTCGGCAACCCTGAAACAACCACCGGTGGTAACGCACTTAAATTCTACGCATCTGTTCGTTTAGATATCCGTCGTACACAACAAATCAAAGACGGTGAAACAGCAATCGGTAACCACGCGAAAGTGAAAGTTGTAAAAAACAAAGTAGCTCCGCCATTCCGTCAAGCTGAATTCGATATCATCTTCGGACAAGGTATCAGCATCATCGGCGAAATGATCGACTTAGGTGTTGACTATAATGTCATCAAAAAAGCAGGTAGTTGGTTCAGCTACGGTGAAACCAAACTAGGTCAAGGCCGCGAAGCCGTTAAGCAATTGCTCGACGATAACCCAGAATTGCAAGCTGAAATCGAAGGAAAAGTTCGTGAAGCAATCGCAACTAAGGTGAAAGCGTAAAAAAATGCACCAAATTTGGCCCATGATTCTATCGAATCATGGGCTTTTTGTTTTAGTATAGAGCATTATTTCGATTATGATGAAATTCAACTTCTTAATTCTTTTTGGACTTAGCCTGCTTATAAGCGCTTGTGGCAGCGGTTCTGGCGATTCTAACAACGCAAATAATCAAGCAAATGCTTCTGACAGTTTGCTTCTTGCACTGAACGGAAAAATCACTTCTGATCCAAACAACTACTCAAATTACCTCGAAAGAGCTGCCTATTATACATCAAAACTTGATTTTTCATCTGCTCTTCAAGACATAGACAGAGCTATTGCAGTTGACAGCACCAAAGGAGATATTTTTCTAATGAAAGGAGACATTCATTTTAAAATGAAAAACGATAAGCAAGCGTATCAAGAATACATGCACTGCATCGCGCTTTCTCCTGAAAACACAGATTGCCTTCTCAAAAAAGCAGCACTCGATATTGTAAATCGCCAGTACAGTTATGCTATTGAAAATATAAATAATGCACTCAAGGTTAATAATGCATTGCCTTACGCTTATTACCTCAAAGGAAGATTGTACAAAGAAACAGGCGACACTACTCTAGCACTCTCATCCTATCAAACTGCGGTAGAAGTTGACCCAACCTACTACGATGCGTATATCGAAGCAGGATTGCTTTATCACAAACAAAAAAACAATATTGCTGCAGACTACTACAGATCAGCCATTGAAGTGAAGCCGCGCTATATAGAACCGTGGTATAATCTCGGCATGTTTTATCAAGAAACAGGCAATGCGAAAAATGACCATTTCAAGAAAGCTTTTGCGTGTTATGATACTATCCTAAGTATTGACCCACGATTTGCCTCAGCCTATTTCAATAAAGGATTTATTATGCTCGAGTATCAGCAGAAATATGATTCTTCAGCCGTGCAGTTTTCGAAAGCAATTGAAATACTTCCCGGCTATTTCCAAGCATACTACAATCGTGGACTATGCTATGAAAGCATGGACAACTTCAAGCAAGCAGAAGCAGATTATAGAATGGCATTGCAAATACAACCACAATACACCGCGGCCGCCAAAGCCCTTAGTAGAGTATTGGGTGAGTAATTAGTAAGCCTTGATATTAGGTC
>JBIIBU010000058.1:0-9390 GCA_044239235.1 Flavobacteriales bacterium | reverse complement strand
TCGTTTTGTTTTCTTCCGTAGTTTTACCTCACAAAGACTTCACTATGAAATCAATCTTGCTTTGCTTGGGGCTTTGGGCCGCTGCTTTGGTGGCTCACGCGCAGTACTCAGATGGACTTGTTATTCCAATTAGCAATAACCATGGAAATGCGAAGGGGTGGTTCTCTCTTGGAGGGCGATCTACTGTTAGTGCTTTTAGTCATGATGGAGCTGGACTTGGAACGGGTGGACAATTTCGCATTCGTATCAGTCAAAGTGTTAATACGGATTGGTTTGCTGATTATATCATTATCGGTGATCAAGATGGTATTCGCAGCGAGTATTATCACATCGGTTGGTCTGTACTTTTCTATCCTTTAGAAAATGTACTCATGAATAATAAATTTCAACCATACGTTCTTGCAGGACATTGCTTTGATTACAATCAAAAGACACTCATTGCTAATGCTTCCGTTTCCAAAAGCCGCTGGGGAGGGGCGGTACAAGCGGGACTTGGAACGCACTTCAATATAACAGAACGATTTGATCTTTCTATCACTTGTCAATATATGATTCACCTAACGAAGGAAATCGAACTTGAAATTCCTGGTGAAGTAGTAGAGGAATATCACGAACATTCATCTCTTGAAGGGCATCTTCTTTCGACCCTAAGTTTCAATTACAAACTATTTAAACTTTGGAACTCACCTTGAGTCCATCTTATATGTTAGAAGAAAAAGTGGGTTACTTCTATTTACATGGTAATCTCGAAGGCTTTTTTTCTGAAAATATTTCTATCTCTGGGGATGGTTTTTTAAGCATGGGAAATTTATCTTCAGATGAACAAAAACTAGAATACAACCACAATTTACTCTTTGGTGGTTACTATCATTTCACCAACGGTGCCAATGACCTCTACGTGGGATTTCAGCCAGGGCTCGCATTCTCAAAAATTCACACCAATGAACTCATGCTTGTATCAAAACCAAGCGTAGCACCAATTATTTCACCTGTTGTTGGTTATAGCTATTTCATAAATGACTATTTTCATTTTTTTGCACAAGCGCGATATATTTTCGGCACACATTATTATGATGAAAAAATAAGTCTCTCAGAAATAAGATTGAGCGCGGGATTGGGATTCAATTTTAGTCTTCTTAAATTAAAGAAATAAATGGACATCGCTTTAGGTATTCATATCGCTTCGGGGTTTGCAGCATTGACTGCAGGCACCATTATAATGTTCATGAAAAAAGGCCATAACCCTCATCGAGTATTGGGTAAGATATTCTTTATGACCATGATCGGTGTTGTTGCCTCTGCCCTTTTTATTTCACTAACGAAAGGCAATCAATTCCTTATGCACATGGCCATTTTTGTATGGTATCAAAACTATGCTGGATGGCGCGCTATTCAAGACAAATCACTTAAAGCAAATGGACTCGATTGGGCGGTAGTATTTATGGCCGCAATCAATGGAGTGGTAATGGTTTCAACTTTTGACATTGTTCTTCTAGTCTTCGGAGCACTTTCCATTTTTCTAGTGCTTCAAGACATCAATACACAACTGCTTCTTCGAAAAGCCAAAGAACTTCGCAAGTTGAGTTGGCTTAGAAAACATATTGGAATGATGATGGGCGCCTATATCGGCACGATCACGGCATTCTTAGTAGTCAATATCAATGACTTCGAGCCAACATGGCTATTCTGGCTCCTTCCAACAGCAGTTTTAGTTCCCCTTATGCGCTATTGGACAAAAAGATACTGTGGGTAGTTTGGAAGTTTGAAAACTAAAAATTCGGACACAGAGTTTCAGAGACTCACAGTGGCACACAGAGAATTTCCCCACTTTCCCATTCTCCCACTTTCCCATTTTCCCATTTCCCCATTTTCCCATTTCCTCATTTCCCCAGCAGTCTTTTGATATCATTCAATTTCATCAGGGCTTCTACGGGGGTGAGGGTGTTGATGTCAATATTGATTATTTCTTCGCGGATTTGCTCGAGCATTGGATCGTCGAGCTGGAAGATGCTGAGCTGCATGCTTGCGTCTTGAGCTACTTGCTGAATGTTGCCATTGAGATTTTCACGCGAATGTGATTTTTCTAATTGTACCAAAACATCTTTTGCTCTCTCAACAACACGACTTGGCATACCGGCAAGTTTTGCCACATGAATACCGAAGCTATGATTGCTTCCACCTTGTGCTAATTTTCTTAAGAAAATAATTCGCTGACCTACTTCTTTCACGCTCACATTGAAGTTGCGAATGCGTTTGAAAATGCCTTCCATCTCATTCAACTCGTGATAGTGAGTGGCGAAAAGTGTTTTCCCTTTTGCTTTTGGATGTTCGTGAATAAACTCCGCAATCGCCCATGCAATGCTGATTCCATCATAGGTGCTTGTTCCTCTTCCAATTTCATCAAGAAGAATTAGACTGCGATCGCTCAAATTATTGAGGATGCTTGCTGTCTCATTCATCTCCACCATAAAGGTAGATTCGCCACTTGAAATATTGTCCGACGCTCCAACGCGTGTGAAAATTTTATCTACTATTCCAATATCAGCTGCAGAGGCAGGAACAAAAGAACCCATCTGCGCCATCAATACGATAAGCGCCGTCTGACGGAGCACTGCGGACTTACCACTCATGTTGGGCCCGGTGATCATCATGATTTGTTGGGTGTCATTATCAAGATACACATCATTGCTGATATACTCCTCTCCTACCGGCAATGTTTTTTCAATTACAGGATGACGACCATTCAAAATCTTCAACACTTTTGTGTCGTTGATAGATGGTTTCACGTAATTGTTTTTGATTGCAATTTTTGCAAACGACAACAGACAATCGATTCTTGCGATAAGCTGTGCATTCAATTGAATCGATGCAGTATACTCCATAATAGAAGCCACCAAATCATTGAATAAACGCAATTCTATCGATGAGATTTTTTCTTCTGCACCGAGAATTTTCGTTTCGTATTCTTTTAATTCTTCTGTAATGTAACGCTCTGCTTGTGTAAGCGTTTGCTTGCGAATCCAGTCTGAAGGAACTTTATCCTTATGTGTGTTTCGAACTTCTAGGTAGTAGCCGAAAACATTATTGTATGAAATTTTTAGAGAAGGAATTTCAGTGCGCAGTGATTCGCGCTCTTGAATTTGCATCAAGAAATCTTTTCCTGAAAAAGCCAATCCTCGAAGCTCATCCAAATCCTTATCCACTCCATCTGCGATCACTGCGCCTTTATTGAGTGCAATCGGTGGCTCAGGATGAATTTCACGTTTAATGCGTTCACTGATATCCGTGCAAGGATTGAGTTGATTTCCGAAGGCGATTAATTCTGGATTTCCGCTTTTCAAACAAAGTTCTTTCACTGGCTGAATCGCTTCCAAAGCTCGGCGAATTTGTTGCACTTCGCGTGGGTTGATTCTACCAACAGCCACTTTAGAAATCAATCGTTCTAAATCACCGATTTGTTTCAACTCGCTTCCGATGGTATCCATCACTTCACTGTTTTTTGTGAAATGCTCAACCACAGACAAGCGCTGTTCAATCAGCTTCGTTTCTTTCAAAGGCAGCAGCATCCAGCGACGCAAGAGTCGACTGCCCATGGGTGAAACAGTATCGTCGATAACACCAACGAGAGTTCTTGCGTTCTCATTCGAGCTGCCAATCAATTCCAAATTTCGAATAGTAAATTTATCGAGCCACACATATCGATCTTCCTCGATACGACCCAATGTGGCGATATGCGCAATTTTATCGTGTTGCGTTTCGGCCAAATAGTGCATGATTGCTCCTGAAGCGATAATCCCCAACTGCAAATCTTCTATACCAAAACCTTTCAATGATTTCGTTCCAAAATGTCTAGTTAGAATTTCTTCTCCAAACTCTTTGGTAAATACCCAATCATCAAGTCGGAAAGTATAGAATCGATCGCCGAATGCTTCTTTGAATGCGGCATCGTGATGTTTTTGATAAAGCACCTCATTTGGACGAAAACTTTGAATGAGTTTATCGATATAATCAATCGAACCTTGAGCAGTCAAAAACTCACCCGTGCTGATATCCATAAAGGCCACCCCCGCTGATTTTGCATTACTGCCAATGGCACCGAATGCAATAGCCGCGACGAAGTTGTTCGATGTCGCATCGATGGTTTTATCGTTATAAGAAACACCGGGTGTCACCAATTCGGTGACACCCCTTTTCACAATTGACTTCGTTAATTTTGGATCTTCTAATTGATCACAAATAGCCACGCGATTTCCTGCCTTCACCAATTTGGGTAAATAGGTGTCGAGTGAGTGATGAGGAAATCCTGCTAATTCCACATACGCTGCCGCACCGTTTTTTCTCTTGGTTAAGGTGATCCCAAGAATTCGAGCGGCTTTAATAGCGTCTTCTCCGAAAGTTTCATAGAAATCGCCTACACGAAAAAGCAACAATGCATCAGGGTATTTCGCCTTGATGGTGTTGTATTGTTTCATCAATGGAGTTTCTACAATTCCATCAACTACAGCAGGTTCTGTATGTCCAGTCTTTGTTTTAGCCATGGCTTAAAAAAGCAAAGCTGCCGCCTCAATAAAGAAGACGGCAGCCTCGCTAATCATGTAAAAATCGTTGGGTCAAACGTAGGTCAAGCCAATCAATATTCGCGTTTTTTATTGTGTTTAGTTTTCAACAACTAACAAACAATTTGACGCGAATCTTTTTCGCTTTTATGCGACTTTCAACTGACTCAATTTCGAGTGACTAAATTTATCTTTTGCGTATTGCAATGTCACTTTGAAATCCTTCTCTTTTGAGGATGGAATTTCATACATCGCATCCATCATGATCGCTTCGCAAATACCGCGCAATCCTCTCGCTCCAAGTTTGTACTCCATTGCTTTCTCAACAATGAAATCAAGCACTTTTTTATCAAAGCTCAATTTCACTCCATCCATTTCAAACAATTTCACATATTGTTTGATAAGCGCATTTTTAGGTTCAGTAAGAATGCGTCGAAGTGTCGCCTCGTTCAATGGATCCAAGTGAGTCAACACTGGGAAGCGACCGATCAACTCGGGAATAAGTCCAAATCTCTTTAGATCGAGCGGACTTACATATTGAAGGATATTATTCTTATCAATTAAATCTTTCGATTCTGTCGCATATCCGATAGCAGCGGTGTTCACACGACGTTCGATGATTTTGTCAATGCCATCAAAAGCACCGCCGCAGATGAACAATACATTGCGCGTATTCACCTGAATCATCTTTTGCTCTGGGTGCTTTCTTCCACCTTGAGGTGGAACATTTACAACAGAACCTTCGAGCAATTTCAAAAGTGCTTGTTGCACACCTTCACCGCTCACATCACGCGTAATGCTTGGGTTATCGCTTTTACGTGCAATTTTATCTATTTCATCAATAAATACTATTCCGCGTTCCGCGCGCGCCACATCATAATCAGCATCTTGAAGAAGGCGAGAAAGAATACTTTCAACGTCCTCACCAACATAACCAGCTTCCGTTAAAACAGTAGCATCTGCAATACAGAAAGGCACATGTAGCATTTGAGCAATAGTCTTTGCCAACAATGTTTTTCCCGTACCTGTTTCACCCACTAGGATGATATTTGATTTTTCAATCTCTACACCGTCTGAATCCTTTGAAGCCTTTTGGGTAAGACGTTTATAGTGATTGTAAACAGCTACGCTAAGTGATTTTTTTGCATCATCTTGACCAATAACGAAATCATCTATAAATCGTTTGATATCGGCAGGTTTTTGCAATTCCAGTTCTTTTTCGTTGACTGGAAGCGGACGAGACTTGGCCTCTTCACTAACGATTGCATGGGCTTGAGAGGCACAATCTTCGCAGATATGGCCGCTAATTCCCGCAATCAAAATGCTTACTTCACTCTTTTTTCTCCCGCAAAAGGAGCAAGTTATCTCTTTCATGAAACTGAATTTCTCCCGCAAAGGTACTGAATATGCGCAAATACGCCGAATTTTAGCCATATTCGCTCCATGAAGGCGGTAAAGAACTTTTATGTGTTAAAAAGCTCAGCAGGAAGCGGTAAGACGTATGCTTTGGTGAAACATTATCTAATGCTTGCGTTGCAGACCAAGTCGCCCTTCTATTACAAGCAGATTTTGGCCATTACTTTCACGAATGCCGCTGCTGCAGAGATGAAAGAAAGGGTTATTCGCAGATTAACAGAATTTCGCGATCCTATTAGTCTTTCCAAAGGAGATAAAACTCTTTTTGAAGAAATAAGAACCCAACTCGACATTCCAGCGCATGAATTGCATCACAGGGCTGATCAGACTCTTGTGCACATGCTTCATAATTATGGATTGATCAGCATTTCGACCATTGATAGTTTCACCCACAGGATAGTGCGCTCTTTTGCAAAGGACCTTCGTTTGCATCCCGATTTTACAATCGAGATGGACACGACCGCTTTTAGCGAAAAAATAGTAGATGCATGTCTCGATCAAATTGGAACAGATCCTGAACTCACTTCTTATCTCGAACAATTTACTCTTGAGAATTATGAAGATGAAAAAGGTTCGAAAGTGCGTTCAGCTCTTGAAAGTGTAACACGACAACTTTATAATGAAGACTCTAAGGATGTTATAGAACACTTGCAAACATTGAGTTTGGATGAATACGGTAAAATTCGTCAACGCTTACGAGATAAGATTAATGATTTTGAAAAGCCACTTCGAGAAATAAGCGAGCATGTGTTTATGCTCATGGACTCTGTAGGTTTGAGCGCAGATGACTTTGCCTATAAAAATAGCGGACCAATTGGTAATTTCATCAAATATGCCAATGGCGATTTCAAACTTCCTGGTTCTAGATTAATTGGCGAAGCGAAAGGTTCTCGCTGGTATTCCAAAACAGTAAGTGCCGACACAAAAGCCCGAATCGAGAGCATTGAATCAGAACTTGATGACGCAAGACTCGCGATTATTGATCATTTTGAAGAAAATGATATTACCTCGTATCGCCTAACAGTTCAGGCGTCGAAGGTGATTTACTCTATGGGAATGTTGGCTCGACTTAGTCTTATATCTAAGCAATTGAAAGAAGATGAAAATATTCTTTTAATCAATGACTTCCAAGCGATCATTGCCGAAATTGTGAATGATAGTCCTGCACCATTTATCTATGAGCGTGTTGGAGAACGCTACAATCACATTTTGTTTGACGAGTTTCAAGATACTTCTGGCCTTCAGTGGAACAATTTTTTACCATTGATAGAAAACTCTCTTTCCAAAGGCAACTTCAATTTGATCGTAGGCGATGGAAAACAAGCGATTTATCGTTGGAGAAATGGAAAGGCTGAGCAATTTGTTAACCTTCCCAAACTATCAGGAAATCAGCCGCCAGAGCGCCGTCAAGCACTAGAGTATGCTTATGAAAAAGGAGAATTAAAAAAGAACTTCCGAAGCGCCCGAACAATCATTCGGTATAACAATGATTTATTTGCAAGCATCGTAGAACAAAACGACGATGGCAAATCCAGCATTGCAAAAGTGTATGAAGGTCAAGAGCAAGAAGAAGTGCGTGATATAGAAGGTTATGTTAATGTGACAATAAATGAATTCAAGAAAGAAGAAAAGCTTGCATTCACTTTAAAGACCGTTGTAGACAAAGTAAAAGAAAGCATTGAAGACGGTTATTTACCGGGCGACATTGCGATATTAACTCGAAAAGGCGCGTCAGAATCGGCACCCATTGCCGCAGCCTTGCACGAGGCAGGATTTCAAGTCGTGACTAAAGAAAGCTTCTTGTTATCCAACTCACCCAAGGTGAGATTGGTAATGTCGTTTATGAAATATTTGACACAGCCTGATCATTTATATAGTCAGGTTGGCATTTGGCAAAACCTATGTTTGCTTTATCCAGACAAGTATAATCTTCGTGATTTGATTAGTTCGTTTGCGGTGCAGCGGGATAAATACATTATTCCAAACATGTCCGCATTTTTGGAAGCCTATTATCCAACCTTTAATGAAATTAGTGTGTTGCGCAGTGCGATAGAAATTGCAGAGAATGCGATTCAGCTTTTTAAAATTGTGAAAGATCCTTTCTTAGAATTTCTTTTAGACCATTTGACTCGACTTTCTACACAGCGGGATTATTCGCTTCAAGAAATTTTGGAATGGTGGGAAGACAATAGAGAAGCGCTTTACACCACGTCTCAAGCGGGGAGTGACTCTATCAACATATTGACAGTTCACAAAAGCAAGGGACTTCAATATCCTGTAGTTATTTATCCTCGATTTAGTTCGAAAGAAATGCCCAACACAATTTGGCTCGATGTAGATGCCGATGAGTTTGGAGTAGAAAAAATACTTTATACGGTTAATAGTGGCACAATAGACGAAAATACTTTGCCAGCTGTGGCAGAAGATATCCGGTTAAAAAAATTGGACGATATCAATTTGGCATATGTCGCATGCACACGTCCGGAGAATCGTCTATACATAATACTAGAAAGCGAGCGTGCCAATGAGTTGACCAAGCAAATGATGACTTGGTCAAGTGAATTAGAGTTTGGCGTGCGTGAAAAATTTAACTCAAAAGAGAAAAAAGAATCTCCAAGAGTTTCGATTCAGGGAATCAGCGGACCGAACATTCAGTCGGTTTCATTGCGTTATACTGTTTCCAAAGAAAAGATATTATCCAAGCAAGAGCAACGTCTTCTGGGCAATGTGATACATGATTGTTTGGCGCATATAGCATTGCCTGCAGATATTGCAGGTGCGATGAAGAAGGTCATGCCGCGTTATCCCATGATTAGTGAGAGTCGACATACTGAGATTGCATCTCGTCTTTTAGAGATTGTCAATCATGAAAACTTCAGACGTTGGTTTGTCAAAGAAGTTCCGATATTCAATGAGCAGGAGATTGTGTTGGCCGATGGAAGTCCAGTGCGTCCGGATAGAGTGATGGTTTATGATGAATATTGGGAGGTTGTTGACTTCAAAACAGGAGCTCCCAACGTGAAACATCACGACCAAGTTTACGGTTACATGATGCAATTAGAGAGCATTAGTGGAAAACCAGTAAAAGGTTATCTCGCCTACACTTCCGACTATGAGGTAGTGGAAGTTACACGAGATTAGACAAGTTGCTCAGTGATTCGGTGTGGCGGTGAGACAGTGAAAAAAGTGAACACAAATGATTCCGGATTCCTGATTTCGGATTTTGGCGATTGGTTGTTGGCTATTGGCTATAAGCTTTAGGCTATAAGCTGTAAGCTATTGGCTTCTTTTAAATATACTATTAAATCTACCCTTTACCATGTTACGCCCCTTCGGGGCTTGAAAAAACAATCGCATACCTGTTTCTACCATAGAACGCACTTTCAGGGCTAATACAACTTCATCCTTAGGATACCCT
>JBIIBU010000002.1:0-34199 GCA_044239235.1 Flavobacteriales bacterium | reverse complement strand
AGCGGCACTCAAATATCTTGCGGTTAGCTACTTCAATGATGCGCTCCGAAGAACAGTAGAAATCACAGACGAAACGAAAACTGAACCAGAAGCATTGTATTCTACTTTCAGAAAAAACATGCGCCTGGTTGATGCACAAACCGACTTTACTCAATACGACATCCAACTCTTCAAAGCCTTAGGCCAAGCGCACTACAGACTTTGGGAAGCTAATACTACACAACAAAAAGAAGCACTTCAAGCTTCAGATTACTACCAGCGTGTTTTAATACTTGATGAAAAAGATTGTGAGGCTGCATTCAACCTCGTAATTCTCTATTACAACCAAGGAGTTTATAAAATCAGATCAATTGATTTGAACACTGATATCAGCGAAATAATTCCTTTGCAAGAAATGGCCATTCGCTATTTCAATCAAGCTTTACCACTTGCTCAACAATGTTTCTTTGATTGTCCTGCGTCCGCTGATTACTACAAAGGACTTATGTTTTGTAATAGAGCTTTGGGCAATGAAGAAGAATACTTGCGTTTGAAAACCGAACTTGAAAGCAAAGTCGCACAAGGTCTAATTCAAGTAAAAAAATAAAATGAAAACAATACGTCTCTCCATATCAAGAAGAATTGCCCTAGGCTTTGGGCTATTCATATTGGTAGTGGCAGTATTGTTCCTCATTACCACTTCTACGCTTCGTCAAAGCCGCGAAATCAATAACCGAATCAACGGCGTATTCGTGCCCTCACTGAGCTCATTACAAGAACTCGACAATCACCTCATGCGCACGCAAGATCTTGCACGCCAATGGGCTTTCGTGCAGCGTTTGGAAGATGATCAAGAACGAATTGAAATGGTACAATTGTGTGAGAAAATCATTCCAGCACAACTCTACAAACTTCAACAAAACGCGCTCAATTGGAATGACGAAGACAAGAAAAAACACGAGCAATTGGTAGGTCATGTGCGCGAACTTCTCGCTTCATACAAAGATGTTCGCACTCTCCTTCCTTCTTTTGAAAGTTACCAAGATCCGCTTGCTACAATGGATGCAGAACAATACTTTCTTTCTGGCGGACAAATCCCAACGGCTTATGCTCAAGTGAGAAATAATATAGATCAGCTTATACAGCATCAACAGCAATACATGAACAGCGACATCGCGTTGATGAATAATTCATTCGATCAATTGAAAATGTTGCTCATCAATATTTCAATTAGCGTAATCATCGCAGGTATTCTAATCGCCTTTTTTACATCTCGCTCAATTGTAAAACCAATCAATCATCTTCGTAAAAAATTACAGAATCTTTCCTTAGGAATATACTCTGTGCACCCAACTAAAGCCGGGAATGACGAGATTGGAGACATGGCGAACGCAGTGAATCGTTTGATCACCAATTTCGAAAAAACAAAAGAGTTTTCTATGAGTGTCGGTGCCGGACATTTCGATGTAGTATTCGAGCCACTCAGTGAGCACGACGAACTTGGGACTGCTCTTATCCGAATGCGCAACGATCTTCAATCCTATCGCAATGAAATGGAGGAAAAAGTAAAGGACCAAACAAAAGAAATTCGTTTACAAAAAGACGAAGTAGAAATACAAAAAGAAAAAGTTACAGCACTTTACATCGACTTGCAATCCAGTATTGATTATGCGCAACGCCTGCAGGAAACAATACTTCCAAACGACAATTCGATTAAACGAATGTTTAGTGATTCGTTCGTTCTCTTTCGACCAAAAGCCACTGTTTCGGGTGACTTTTATTGGTTTAAAGAACTGGGTGGAAAGAAAGTATTCGCTGCGGCAGACTGCACAGGACATGGCGTTCCTGGTGCGTTCATGAGTCTTGTTGGTCACAACGTATTGAATACAGTAACAAAAGTTTTCACTCGACCATCTCAGATATTGAATAATGCGAATCGCCTCGCAGTAGATGTATTAAGATCTTCAGATGGACAAAGCTATATGCGTGATGGAATGGATATCGCACTCTGCACAATAGATCCAAAAACAAAGATGATGGAATTCAGCGGCGCGCACAACCCTGCATACATTTTGCGCAATGGCGAAATCATCATCATCGAAAGTGATCCTTTTAGCATTGGCAGTTACGTAAACAACGAACGCGAATTTACCAATCACAATTTTCAATTAGAAACAGGCGATTGCTTGTACTTATTCAGTGATGGGTATGTGGATCAATTTGGAGGTCCAAAAGGAAAGAAGTTTATGCGAAAGCAATTCCGTCAGTTGCTTCTCGATATCGCGCATTTGCCGATGCAGGAACAAAAATGGAGGTTAACCGATACACTAGATAAATGGCAAGGTCAACAAGAACAAGTCGACGACATACTTGTCATTGGAATTCGAATAGATGAAAATTAAAAAGCCCCTCAAAAAATTGAAGGGCTTTTTTATTCTTTACTATTTCCTAAATCATCATGGCACAAACATCGGTTTGTCGATGATCATGGTATTCACCGGATTCACACAGAGCACAGGTATTTGCGCTTCGTTTGTGATTACTTGTTGCTCATAGCTTTGATTGAAAATACTCATGATGCTATTGTCATAGAAATTCATGATGCATATCAAGTCAGCTTCCACAGCAGCGCTGTATTTCAATAATGACTTTACAAAACCATCTGATTTTGACTCTGTAATTTCAACTTCATACGGGATATTCTTTTCTGCGAAGTATTCCTCCGCGAAACGGATATTTCTATTGAGCTGATTGCGCAAGAATTCATCTGTTTCTCCTGGAGAAATCAAATGCACTTTTGAGCCAAAGTATTTTGCCATATCAGCAACGAGACTCAACTTCTGTTTTGTTTCTTTATGAAGATCCAAAGGCACGACTAGTTTGTGGTAGCCTTGTGGACGAATATTGCGTTCTTGAACGACAATGAATGGAACGCTACTTTCAGTAACGATTTTCAACGGGCGACTTCCAGTGAGGAACTGCATACCGCGCAAGCCATGTGTGCCCATGATAATCAATGATGCATCAATTTCGGTTGCCACCTTATCGATATCTTCAAAGATGCTTCCGATTCTCACAATAGTTCGAATCTCTACACCTTTTTCTTTTCTTATCATTTCGCTCAAAGCTTCAAGCTTCATGCGAGCCTCGCCGATTTGTTGCTTGTTCTCGATAATATGGATAACGTGCACTTCCGCATTGATAATACCTCCTGTAAGGATAGCGTGATCAATGGCTGTGTCACTTACCTTAGTAAAATCTGTCGGAACTAGAATTTTGTTGTTGTAAGCCATTTGGTTCTTTTAATCTATTGCACAAATCTAAGACGATTCAGCTAATAATGCTGTGACTGAAATCATTAGTTTATTTGAAAAAAGGCAATTAACCATGTAATTCCATGTACCTCTCCACTAGTTCGAGGAATTTGACCGGAGCCTCTGCATGCACCCAATGGCCAGCATCTTCAATGGTTTCGAACTGAGCCGATGGTATCACCTCACGTATTGATTCAAAATCATTTGGGGTTACATAACCGCTCTTGCCGCCCAAAATAAAAAGCGTTTCACAATCAATCTCTTCTTCCGGAAGTGCAGCCAAGACATCATCAATATGATGATCGAGCGCTTTCAAGTTGAACCTCCAATCGAGCAAGCCAGGTTCTTTCCAATACATATTTTTCATTAAAAACTGCATCGTAGATGGCTCTGAAACATAGACAGCAAGTCTTTCTTCAGCTTCTTTTCGAGAAGAACATTTCGCCACATCCACATTATAAAGTCCTTTGAAAATCACATCATGGTGCCGCGGATAGCCCTTAATGCCCATATCTGCAATGATTAAACCCTTCAAAAGAAAACCACTTTTTTGAGCAAAACGCATTGCAGTCTTTCCTCCCATGCTATGACCTAGAATAATCACTTCTCGCATTCCCTCTTCCGCAATCAATTCTAGAAGATCATCCGCCATAAGGTCATAGTTATGCTCATCCGAATGGCCAGAATGTCCGTGATTGCGTTGATCGACAAGAACAACTTTATATTTTTCACTTAATTTTTTCGCATGTGTTTGCCAATTATCGCTGCTACCAAAAAGTCCGTGCAGAATAATAAGCGGCTGTCCTTCTCCCAAAATGCGGTAGCTCAGTTTCATCGTGCGAGCTCCCTTTTGTACATATTCACGGTATTTTCTAAACCAAAATAAAGTGCATCACAAATAAGAGCATGACCGATTGAAACCTCTAAAAGACCCGGTATATTTTGAGAAAAATATTTTAGGTTTTGTAATGAAAGATCGTGCCCTGCATTGAGTCCTAGACCAACCTGCTGCGCTCTTTCCGCAGCGGCTATAAAAGGAGCAATGGCCATTTCTCTATTTTCAAAAAACTCTGTTGCATACGATTCAGTGTAAAGCTCCACTCTATCTGTGCCCGTCTCAGCCGCCGCTTCAATCATTTCAGGATTAGCATCTACGAAAATGCTAGTACGAATGCCCTCAGCTTTAAAACGCTTGATAACATTGATCAAAAAATCTTTGTTAACAATGGTATTCCAGCCTGCGTTGCTAGTGATCGCTCCTGGAGGATCAGGCACCAGCGTCACTTGATGTGGTCGAGTTTCGAGAACAAGTCGAATAAAATTTTCGTCCGGATTACCTTCGATATTGAACTCTGTAGTGACTATACCGGCCAATTGGCGAGCATCTGCGTAGCGAATATGTCTTTCGTCAGGACGAGGATGAACAGTAATGCCCTCAGCTCCGAACTTCTCTATATCACGAGCCACTTTGATTACATCGGGAACGTTGCCGCCGCGAGCATTTCTCAAAGTCGCTATCTTGTTGATATTCACACTAAGTTTTGTCATTATCTTGAAATTGTTATTAATCAATACGATTGTGTGCAAAACTCCGAAGAGAATGGCTTGGATGTACACCTTAGACACGCAATTTTTGGCTCGATATTTACATCCTTGTTAATAACAAGGAGAACTTTCTTCGTTTACCGGTGTATAAACGGTAGGGAAACAAAGTTTCACTATGTAACAAAGTTGAAAATCCTAACACCCGAAAACGTTGATAACTGCCCTAAACATAATTAATCCCGACATCCCTGCTTTGTCACCGTCGGAGGATCCAAACAACGCTTTGAGCTTAATGGATCAGTATAGAGTGGCTCACCTACCTGTAGTTGAGAAGGGAAAGTTTTTAGGTATGGCTTCTGAAACAGCAATGCTGTCTGCAGGAGACGTAGTTTCCGATCCAGATATGCACTACACCAATCTAATCGATGGAAGTGTAGAGCCTGATGAACACATATTAGAAGTTTTAAAATCAGCAAGTGAGCTTCACCTTACTGCAATTCCTGTAGTGGACAAAACCGGTAATTTTCTCGGTTGTGTTACCCTAGAAGACCTTGTAGAAAAGCTCTCTCAAATGCAAGGAGCCGACCGTCCGGGCGGAATTATTGTACTTGAAATGGCTGAACAGGATTATAGTCTGCAACAAATTGCGCGGATTGTCGAAGAAAACAACGCAAAAATCTTGAGTACATCTGTTAGTCCGGGAGATGCAGGTCAAATTGAAGTGAATTTGAAAATTAGTAATCCTGATGTGAATGCTATTCTTCAAAGTTTTTCTCGCTTCAATTACAATATTAAAGGAAGCTATCAAGAGCCAGAATACACTGAAGATATGCGTAAGCGTTACGAAGAGTTGATGAGATACCTCAACATCTAGTTTTAATCCACTACCTTCGTATTCCCGAAGAAAATTTGAAGACGGGGAATTCATGAAATTCAGCATTTACGGCAAGCGATTCGAGCCAGCTTACGCGAAACATGTAGAGCATTTATTTAATGTACTTATTCGTCGCGGTGTAAAAGTTTCTGTCTACGAGAAATTCTATCGATTTATTCAAGATTTTTTCCACCTTCCAGAAACCGTTACCACATTCACAAGAGAGGATGATATTAAAGACACGTCGTTTCTCATCAGTGTGGGGGGCGACGGCACCTTGCTCGATACTGTAACAATTATCAAAGACACCAAGATTCCAATTCTTGGATTAAATACTGGTCGACTCGGGTTTCTTTCCCATGTCGACGTGGAAGAAATTGAAAGGGCAATTGAATCATTAATTAATGGCGATTACACTTTAGACAAGCGTTCACTTATTGAAGTTCGTAGCAGTGATCAGCAGTTTGGTGATTTTCCATACGCGCTCAACGAAGTAACCATCCTTAATAAAGAGCGAAATAGCATGATTACCGTTCACGCTTATGTGAATGACATGTATATGAGCACTTATTGGGCCGATGGACTTATTATCGCCACACCAACAGGCTCTACAGCCTATAACCTCAGTTGCGGTGGGCCTATAGTGACACCAGATTCCAATAATTTGATTATTACCCCCGTGGCGCCGCACAATTTGAATGTGCGCCCTATTATTCTTTCCAATTCAAATAAAATTTCTCTGCGAGCGGAAGGTCGCGAACCACAATCGCTACTGACCATTGATAGTAAATCATATGCTTTGGATCGAGGAAGCTCTTTAGAATTGACCAAAGCCAACTTCGAAATCAATCTAGTATCCCTAGAAGGACAAGACTTCTTCCACACGATTCGCAATAAGATGGGTTGGGGTGTTGATAGAAGAAATTAAAGTGTCACTTTTTGTGGCAATGCACCGTATAAATTTGTGTGCAATAAAAACCCTATTTTTTCGATAACCACCCGATGAAACGCCTAGTTCTCCTATTTATTTTAAGCTGTACTTCTATCGCATTTTTTGCTCAGGCGAACAAATACGACAAAAGCAAAGAGATTGGCCTATTGGCCGGAACAGCCTACTATCTAGGAGACGTAAATCCTTACAAGCATTTTGGCACTCAGTTAAAAACATGCGGAGGTCTTTCATTTCGCAACAATTTCAATAAGCGTTGGACCTTGAAAACCTCGGTTTTATTTGGTCAAGTATACGCTTACGACAGCGATAGTGATAGTGAATGGATTCGCAACCGCAATCTTCATTTTCGCAATCAATTCATTGAAACGAGCATGCAATTCGAGCTCAATTATTTCTCTTATCAGATTGGAAGCAACGATTGGATCAGTCCATATCTCTTCATGGGACTAGCCTACACCAGCATGAAACCGCAGGCCAGTTACAAAGGCAATTGGTACGAACTACAACCATTAGGAACTGAAGGCCAAGGGACTAGTATTGGTGGAAATAAGTACAACACCAATATTTTCGCCATGCCTTTGGGTGTTGGAATCAAGTTTAATATTTACGCCATTTTCGGATTTTCGATGGAATGGGGTGTGCGCCGAACCTTCACTGATTATTTCGATGATATTTCAGGAAAATATGTTGATCCAGAGACACTTCAAGATGAAAATGGTACGACCGCTTCTGTTTTGGCTGACCAAAGTCTTACAAAAGCGTTAGCCGACGGATCGAACACAGGACTTCAGCGCGGCGACCCCGGCCGTAAAGACCTGTATTTCTTCGCATTAGGCTCATTAAACATAAGAATAGACAAAAAGGCAACTTCCTGTTGGAATGGGCAACTATATACCCCATGAAAATCGTACATTTGCCCGCGTTTAACTATTGACCTTGTACATGAGTCTTTACGACCAAATTGATCTCTTAAGAATCCCGAAACATGTGGCCATCATAATGGACGGGAATGGGCGCTGGGCAAAAAGCCAGGGCAAAGATCGCATATTCGGTCATTTTAATGGAGTTGAAGCCGTTCGTGCCTCGCTCAAAGCCGCCACCAAAGCTGGCGTCAAGTATTTAACGCTATATGCTTTTTCAACAGAAAATTGGAATCGACCGAAAGAAGAAGTTGAAGCTTTGATGAATTTGCTTGTGCAAACCATCATGGGTGAGATTGAAGAATTGGACAAAAACGAGGTTCGATTGCACACGATTGGCAACATAGACAATCTTCCTGCTAGCTGTCAAGCCGAGTTGGAGAAAGGAATGGAGCGCACCAAAAACAATTCGAAGATTAATTTAATCCTTGCCCTTAGCTATAGCTCACGTTGGGAAATTGGAAATGCAATCAAACAGATCATTTCCGAGGGCATTGAAGAAGAAGAAATAACAGACGAATTAATTTCGTCTTACCTTACAACATCAGCGTTTCCAGACCCTGAACTGTTAATTAGAACAAGCGGTGAGATTCGGATAAGTAACTTTTTGCTATGGCAAATCGCCTATTCAGAGTTATATTTTACCGATACCCTATGGCCGGATTTTTCAGAAGAAGACTTTTTCAAAGCATTGGTTGATTATCAAAGCCGTGAAAGGAGATTTGGAAAGATTTCCGAACAATTAGTGAATGATGATTCTAACGCCTGAAAATCTGGACAAAAGAAGAAAAAAAACCGTATGCCTCCTTTCCTCAAAATCATATCAATCCGCTTCGCTATTCTTTTTGGTGTTTTGGGTCTATCCTTTTCAGGATATGCTCAAACCATGATTGGTACTGGCATCGATTATCAGAATCCAGGTAAATACACTGTAGCAGGGATTTCTGTTGTTGGCGCCAAATACAGTGATGTGCAGGCGATCAAACTTTTCAGTGGATTGCAAGAAGGAAAAGAAATTGTCATTCCCGGAGATGCTATCACAGATGCAGTGCGCAAATTGTGGAAGCAAAAGCTTTTCACCAATATCAAAATTAGTATCGCTGAATTCCGTGGTCAAGAAGTTTATCTAGTCATCGAACTTACAGAAATGCCGCGCCTTGGCCGTTATTCAATCGAAGGGATTAAAAAAGGAGAAGCAGAAAATCTTCGCGAGAAATTGAACTTGAGAACAGGTATCGTTTGTGGCGAAAATTTGAAGTCAAACGCTGTCAATATCATCAAAGACCATTACAAAGAAAAGGGGTTTTTTAATGTAGCTGTAAATGTGGTTGAGATGCCTGACGAAATAATGCAAAATAGCGTGAAGCTAATTTTCGAAATAGATCCAGGCAACAGAGTTAAAGTAGAAAAAATCACATTCGTAGGTGTTTCGAAAATTGAAGAAAAGAAGCTTTTGCGCGCCATGAAGAATACCAAGGAGCGCAATTTCTTTAGAGTTTTTAAGGCTTCAAAATATATCGAAGAAGAGTATCAAGAAGATAAATTGAAGTTGATTGATAAGTACAACAAAGAAGGTTTTAGAAATGCGAAAATTGTTTCTGACTCCGTTTATGTTATCAATTCGGAGCGCATTGGAATAACAATCACCGTGGCAGAAGATCAGAAATTCTACTTCAGAAATGTGACCTTCTCTGGCAATGTCAAGTATCGCACATCACAATTGGATAGTGTATTAAACATCAACAAAGGTGATTTGTATGACCTTGCTCTATTGAATGAGCGTTTGAGCTTTAGCCCGACAGGTCGCGACATTACAAGCTTGTACAATGATGATGGATATTTGAATTTCTACATTTACCCGGTAGAAACTATCATTTTCCCTGACAGTATCGACGTTGAAGTGCGCATGGATGAGGGTCGTCAATATCGCAACGGTCGTGTGACAGTTTCTGGCAATAGCAAAACAAACGACCACGTTATCTATCGCGAGGTAAGAACACGTCCCGGCGATTTGTTTAGCCGTGCAGATATTCAGCGTACACAGCGAGAGTTAATGAACCTCGGTTATTTTAACCCAGAAGGATTTGACATTCGCATGAATCAACGCGCAGAAGAAGGCGTTGTAGATATTGAGTATGTAGTAGAAGAAAAACCATCCGACCAGATTCAATTATCCGGAGGTTGGGGAGGCGGCCGCGTTGTTGGTTCGTTGAGTTTGAGCTTTACCAATTTCTCAATGCGTAAAGTCTTCAAAAAAGGCGCTTGGACACCGATTCCTTCAGGAGATGGTCAGCGTTTGAGTTTGAGCGCCACTTCGAATGGTACTTTTTTCCAGTCATATAATCTTTCATTTACAGAACCTTGGTTAGGTGGTAAAAAACCGAATTCACTTTCCCTTTCAGTTTACAAATCTGTTCAAACAAACGGTGTAACGAAAGCAGAAGATGGCAACGGTAAGACAAGACAATCATTAAGTATTCTTGGTGCTACGGCTAGCTTCGGTCAGCGTTGGCAGAAGCCAGATGACTGGTTTGTATTCTATGCAGGTGTTTCTTACCAGCACTTTGACTTGAACAGATACGGCTCCTTCTTTAGCTTTAACCAAGGATATTCAAACAACCTTGCAGCGAGCTTTACTTTAGAAAGAAATTCTGTGAGCGAGCCGATCTATCCAACATGGGGATCTAAGATTACATTGACTTCTAAAGCAACATTGCCATACACCTTGATTGGCGAGAAATTCTTTAATAAAGAGAATGACTATGAAGCGATGACTGATCAAGAGAAATTCGATTGGGTAGAGTATTACAAAATCAAATTCACTGCGAATTGGTATACCTCTTTAAACAAGAGCAAAAACAAATTGGTACTACATACCAATGTAGGTTTTGGTTTCCTTGGCACATATAACCAAGAGCTAGGAGAGTCACCATTTGAGCGTTTCTATCTTGGTGGTGTGTTCTTGAGCGGATACTTGCTCGATGGTCGTGAAATCGTTAACCAACGTGGTTATGATGATCTATCGTTGACTCTACCAAGTGACAATGTTGGAGCACCACTGATTTCGAAATATGGCGCCGAGTTGAGATACCCACTTTCCACAAATCCAAATGCTACTATTTATGCGTTGACATTTGTAGAAGCGGGGCGCACTTGGGAGAATTTCCGTGATTATAATCCGTTCAACTTATACAGAAGCACTGGCGTAGGACTTAGAATATTCTTGCCAATGTTTGGTTTGCTTGGATTCGATTATGGATGGAGATTGGATGATGTAGAAACCGCGCCGAATATGGCTCGTGGTCAATTCCACTTCTCGATTGGTATGAATATGGGAGAACTTTGATAAACACCTGAAAAAAAGCCTCATGAAAAAAACACTTGCAGTTTTAGCCTTACTACTTACTTTCTCTGTGGTTTCTGTAGCACAAAAATTTGGCTACGTAGACTCAAAGTATATACTAAGTCACGTGCCTGAATACCAAGAAGCACAGAAGCAAATCAATTCATTGAGTAATCAATGGCAGAAAGAAATTGAGGCAAAATACGAGACTATTGAAAAATTAGAGAAAGCCTTCCAGGCAGAAAAAATTCTCTTGACAGAAGATATGCGCAAGAAGCGTGAAGAAGAAATTGAAGAAAAAAGAAAAGAAGCGAAGGAACTTCAAAAAACAAAGTTTGGAGTTGATGGAGAATTGTTTCAGAAGCGAGAGGAATTAATCAAACCAATACAAGATGCGATTTACAATGCTATTCAAGAGGTAGCAAGCCAAAGCGCATTGATGGTTGTTTTTGACAAAGCCAATCACAGCAATATTTTATATTCAAATCCTAAGCATGACATTAGCGATAAAGTCTTGAAGAAAATGGGCTTGAAACCAGGAGAGGTTTTAGAGGAAGAGAGCGAAGAAGAAGGCAATGGTGGTGAAGAAAAACCAGGAACTGATGGAAAATCAGGGGGTGCAGGTGGTAAATCAGGTGGAGATCGCGTACCTGCAAAAGGAGAAAAAACGGCTCCAAAGGGGGGGCGGTAAATAATCCTGTTGTATTTTGGCCTCGCTTTTGCTTTGGGCCGAGCAGGTTCAGAATATAATAACCAGAATAACAAATTCGAGAAATGAAAAGATTTTTGATTTTAACGGTGGCTTTGGTAGCTTCTCTTTCAGCTTTCAGCCAAAAAATTGCCCATCTAGATCGTGCAGCATTGGTGAAGTCTATGCCAGAATCAGTAGCTGCTGAAGCTCAATTAGCTGCATCACAAAATGAATATAAATCAGCATACGGAAATTTAGAGGCAGAGTACAACACTCTAGTTCAAGAATATCAAGCCAACGCTGAAACTTGGGGAAAGCCAATTTTAGAAATTAAAGTAAAAGCAATTCAACAAAAAGAACAAGCGCTTTCTGAGTTTGAGCAGACTGCGTCAGCAGATTTGCAAGAGCAGCAAAACATTCTTTACATGCCCATCATTGAAAAGGCTGATAAAGCTATTGCTGATGTAGCGAAAGAAAACGGAATCACTTACGTAATTGATAGTGGTCTTGGTGTTCTTCTTTACATGGGTGGTGAGGATATTATAGACAAAGTAAAAACTAAACTAGCAATTCCACTTACTCCAGCAACTCCAGTGAAACCAGCACCAACTAATGGCGCAGGAACTCCGGCACCAGCTCCTGGAATGACTCCAAAGAAATAATTCTTTCAACATAAGAGAAAAAATCCCGATCAATTGGTCGGGATTTCTTTTTTTTGTACCAATGAAATCTTCCAATAGACCAATCGGGATTTTCGACTCCGGCATCGGAGGTTTGACTGTGGCAAGTGCTATTAAAAAAGCCATGCCCGGTGAATCATTTATCTATTTTGGAGATACAGCCCACTTGCCTTACGGCGACAAGTCACCAGAGAGTATTAGGCACTATGCCGCTCGTATAACGTCATTTCTATTAGACAAGAAGT
The DNA here is from genome assembly GCA_044239235.1 of Flavobacteriales bacterium. Classification (GTDB taxonomy): domain Bacteria; phylum Bacteroidota; class Bacteroidia; order Flavobacteriales_D; family Sanyastnellaceae; genus JAIXWP01. The sequence continues at coordinate 21,656 of JBIIBU010000002.1, read as the reverse complement.
GTAAAGCGATTGTAATAGCCTGTAATACTGCCTCAGCGCATGCTTTGAAGACTGTGCAAGATATCTGTGGACCAGAAATCCCTGTAATTAGTGTGGTGGATCCTGTTGCAGAGTATGCTGCCCATCATTATAGCGATTGCACAGTGGGTGTAATTGGCACAAAGGGCACCATTAATTCTCGCATTTATGTGAATCGCATTGAAAAGCTCAATAAGTCATTGAAAGTATTGTCGAACGCTACTCCCCTCCTAGCGCCGATGATTGAGGAAGGTTTTTTCAATAATAGCATTTCACAAACCGTGATCAATAGTTATTTATCGAAAAAGAGTTTTGGAGGAATTAACGCGTTGATTTTGGGGTGCACCCATTATCCGCTTATCAAAAAAGAAGTGGAGTCTTTTTACAAGAAAAAGATTGAAATCATAGACAGTGCAGGTGTTGTTGCGGAATATGTAAAAACTACATTAACCGCGAAAAAGCTTTTGAATACAGATAAAAAAGAACCTAAATTCGAGTTCTATATCTCCGACTTTACTGCATCATTCGAGCAGAGCACCAAGATATTTTTCAAAGAAAAAATTCAATTGACTGAGGCCCGCATCTGGGACTAAGACTGAGGTTCTACTCCGTCGCGAATGGTGACAGTAGTCTCAGCTGCTGGTACACTTGCACTTGACACTTCGGTAATTACTTCTTCTTGTTTCGCAAAGAATCTTTTTTGGAAAAGAAGTATGAGAATAATTCCGAGGGTGATTGCGGAGTCTGCCACGTTGAACACGGGAGGAAAGAGTTCAATTACACGTCCATTCCAAGTGATTGTCTTACTGAAATGGAGCATATCCACGACATTTCCCATAAGAAATGGAGCGTATCCTTCCCCGTTCATTTGGGCTTTACCGAAGTACATGGTGTAGTCGCCGTAATGAGGATCGAAGGTTGATCCGCGATCGAAAGCGATGCCGTAGGCAGCGCTATCTATGATATTACCGAGTGCTCCAGCAACTATAAGTGATACACAAATGATATAACCCCAATGCGCTTTCTCCTTGATGAGTTTCCACAGGTACCAAGAAATACCTGTAACAACAACAACGCGGAAAATACTCAGGGCCAATTTGCCCCCATTTCCTGGAATCATCCACCCGAAAGCCATACCTGGATTTTCGACAAATTGAAGGTCGAACCAACCCGGAATAAGCGAATAGCTTTCACCATAATTGAAATTGAGCTTCACCCAAACTTTGAGCAACTGATCAATAAGCAATACAGTAATAATAGTGAAGAGAGCTTTCTTCAAAATAGAAAATATTAAATCGGCCACGCCCTTTGGGCGCGACCGAAAAATTATGATTGCATGTTTTTCGCTTCGATACTAAGCGTAGCGTGCGGAACAAGGCGAAGTCTTTCTTTTGGAATCAATTTCCCAGTAACACGACAAACGCCGTATGTTCTGTTCTTGATTCTGAGCAAAGCATTTTCAAGCGCTTGAATAAACTTCTCTTGACGTGAAGCAAGCTGAGCTACTTCTTCGCGACTCATGGTATCATTGCCATCTTCCATCATTTTGAAAGTCGGTGATGTATCATCGGTGCTATTGTCTCCTTCATGAGAAAGCGACTGTTTTAACTCATCTAAATCAGATTTTGCTTGCGCCAACTTAACATGAATGAGCTCCTCGAACTCTTTCAAGTCTTTATCGGAATATTTAGTTGCTTCCGGCTTTGTTTCTTCTGTTGTTTCTTTCTTCTTTGCCATAAACTTTACAGTTTTTGAATTTGTATCACAGAGGTCACATTTTCATCTATTTCTACGCTGTGACCTTCGGTTAGGTTCTCGGTGACAATTAATTCACCCGCAAGAACTTGCGCGCGAATATATTCTGAATTCGTTTCGATTGCTTCATTGTAGATATCATTAGATAAAATCTTTACAGAAATTTTATCTGTGACCTCAAGTCCACTTTCTTTTCTAATGTTTTGAATACGATTTACGAATTCACGAGCTACTCCCTCACCGCGCAAGGAGTCGCTTATAGTTACATCTAGTGCAACGGTTAGAGCGCCATCGTTGGCAACTTTCCAACCGGGAATATCCACTGGAATAATTTCCACATCCTCAGGAATCAAATCAATTGGACCATCTGCAGTTGGGAAAGAGAACAAGGCGTTAATTTCAATAGCCTTAATAATTTCTTCACCGTTGGCATTTGCAAATGCTTGAAGTTCCTTCATAAACTTCCCGCATTTTCTTCCAAGAGTTTTGAAATTTAATTTGAGTTGCTTCACAATTTTAGCTTGTGATTCATCCACAAATTCAATAGTCTTCACATTCACCTCAGCAAGAATCAACTCACGCACAGCGTCAATTCTGTTCTTAGTAATTTCATCCAGAACAGGAATACGTATAGCAGCTAGCGGTTGTCTTACCCGCAGATTCTCTTTTTTACGAATAGAAAGAATCATAGAAGAGATCTTTCGCGCTAGATCCATTCTTGTTTCTAGTTCCGCATCGATTAGTGCTGGGTCCGCTTTTCTAAGTAAAGATAAATGAACAGAATCCCTATCATCCTCTGTAAGATTCTTGTACAACCATTCTGCGAAGAAAGGTGCAAAAGGACTCATCAATTGTGAAATACCGTGAAGACATTCATACAAGGTTTCAAAGGCTGATTTTTTATCATCAGTCATTTCTCCATGCCAGAATCTCTTTCTTGAAAGACGAACATACCAATTCGATAAAAGCTCATCTACAAATTCGTCTATAGCACGCGCCGCTGGTGTTGGATTGAAATCTTCGAGGGCTTCAGTAACTGTTTGGAACAAGCTATTGAGACGAGAGATTATCCAGCGATCCAATTCAGAACGTTGTGCTACTGGTGTTGTATTATTTGGATCGTATGCGAAGTCGTCGATGTTGGCGTATATCGCAAAGAATCCGTATGTATTGAACAACGTACCAAAGAACTTGCGCTGCACTTCTGTAATTCCGTCGATATCAAATTTCAAATTATCCCAAGGTTGCGCGTTGGTAATCATATACCAACGTGTAGCATCCGGACCGTATTTAGAGATGGTTTCGAATGGGTCAACGGCGTTGCCTAAACGCTTAGACATTTTGTTTCCATTCTTATCCAAAACGAGTCCATTTGAGACCACATTTTTATAAGCAACAGAATCGAAACACATGGTAGCGATTGCGTGCAATGTATAAAACCAACCACGGGTTTGATCGACACCTTCTGCAATAAAATCAGCAGGGAAGTATTTTCTTGAGTCGATTAAATCTTTATTTTCAAAAGGATAATGCAATTGCGCATATGGCATTGCTCCACTATCAAACCATACGTCGATTAGATCCGACTCACGCGTCATTTTCTCTCCTTTTGAAGACACAAGGATATAATCATCTACATAAGGCTTATGCAGATCAAACGTATTGTAATTATCAGCCGAATGATCATTCGGTTTGAAATCAGCTAATGGATTTTTCGCGATGAAACCAGCTGCGAGAGATTTTTCCAATTCGCCTTTGAGTTGTTCAAGGCTATTGATACAAATTTCTTCACTACCATCATCTGTGCGCCAAATTGGGAGCGGTATTCCCCAGAAACGTGAGCGCGACAAATTCCAGTCGTTTGCATTTTCCAACCAATTGCCGAAGCGACCTGTTCCGGTAGCTTCAGGCTTCCAATGAATGGAATTATTCAACTGTACCATCCTTTCTTTTACATCAGTTACTTTGATGAACCAAGAGTCGAGAGGATAATAGAGAACGGGCTTATCAGTTCTCCAACAGTGGGGATAATTGTGTTCGTATTTCTCGATTTTGAAGGCTTTATTTTCAAGCTTCAATTTGAGAGCGATAATGTCATCTACGCTCATGTATTTATCGAGCGCTGGAATTATTGGTTTAAGAATTTCTTTTTGAACTAATAATTCAGCAGCCTTTTCTTCATCAGAATAATATGCTTCTTTAACGAATCTATTTTGAAGAGGAAAATTGGGATCATTTACTTCAGAAACGAATCGACCAGTTTTATCGACTAGTGTGAGAGATCCAATTCCATTTTGTTTAGCTGTTCTAAAGTCATCCGCGCCAAAACTTGGTGCGATATGCACGATACCTGTTCCATCTTCTGTGGTTACAAAGTCCCCAAGCACTACTCGGAATGCATCGCCATCCGTAGGTTGTGTGTAAGGCAACAGCTGATTGTAACGTATTCCGGCTAATTGACTTCCTTTGAATTCTGCAATTTTTTCGAAAGGAATATTCTTATCCCCTGATTTGTAATCCTCCAACTTCAATTCCGCATTTTTCTCAGAGAAGTGTTTTGAGAAAAGGTCATTGGCTAAAATGACAACAACAGGTTTGTGCGTGTATTGGTTGAATGTTCTTACGGCAGCGTAAGTAATATTTTTTCCAACCGCGAGCGCCGTATTTGAAGGCAAAGTCCAAGGCGTGGTCGTCCATGCGAGGAAGAACACCTCTTCATCGGAAACATTAAGTCCTATCTCACGAAGTTTGTTTACCTCTGCAATATTGAATTGGGCAGTTATCGTAGTGTCCTTTACGTTTTTGTAAGTGCCCGGTTGGTTTAGTTCGTGGGAGCTAAGACCAGTACCTGCCGCTGGCGAATATGGTTGGATTGTAAATCCTTTATATAGCAATCCTTTTTTATGGATAGTCGAAAGAAGCCACCAAACAGATTCGATATATTTATTATCAAATGTGATATAAGGATCTTTCATGTCGACCCAATAACCCATAACGCGAGTAAGTTCTTCCCATTTATCGGTGTATTTCATTACTTCAGAGCGACAAGCCTTGTTGTACTCTTCAACTGTAATTTTTGTCCCGATATCCTCTTTGCGAATTCCGAGGGTTTTTTCAACCGCAAGTTCTATTGGTAAGCCGTGGGTATCCCATCCTGCTTTTCGTTTTACTTGTTTTCCTTGTATGGTATTGTATCTACAGAAAATATCTTTTATGGTACGCCCCATAACGTGGTGAATACCAGGCATTCCGTTCGCTGAAGGAGGTCCTTCATAGAAAACAAAAGAAGGGTTTCCTTCTCGTTCGGTCACACTTCTTTCGAATACCTCATTTTCTTTCCAAAAAGTGGAGACTTCAGAAGCGATTAGGGGAAGGTTTAAACCTTTAAGTTCTTTATAACGGTTGGCCATATAGGGCAATTATTGGGACGCGCGAAGATAAGGAAAGGAGCGCAATGATTGAAACTAAGCAAAGTGTAGATTAAACTTTGCTTAATTTTATCATATTGGTCATCCCTTGTTCGAATATCGGCATTGACGCGATATTGATAATGAAATCACCCTCAGTAATGTACTCGTGCTTTTTCAAGAAATAACGGATATCAGCAATCGTCTGATCTGTGCTTACCATTTTATCATAGTAAAAAGCTTTTACACCCCATACCAGATTCATCTGAGTAAGAATTTTCTTGTTTGCCGTAAAGACAAAAATATTGGTACGTGGTCTCCAACTAGCAATCTTGTAGCCAGTGTAGCCACTAAATGAATTCGTAAGAATTGCCGTTGCATTAGCACGCTTAGCTAGACGACAAGCACTATAACATACGCTGTCCGTCACAAAGCGAGTTTCATTCATTTGCTCCGGAGCCTCCTCTTTGTAATACAAATCATCGTATTTCTCTGCTTCCCCGATTATGCTATTCATCATGCGAATCGCTTCAACAGGATATTTTCCAACTGAAGTTTCTCCGCTCAACATCACTGCATCAGCACCATCAAGTACTGCGTTAGCAACGTCAGCAACCTCCGCACGTGTAGGTGTCATATTTGTCACCATGCTCTCCATCATTTGAGTCGCCACGATAACAGGCTTCGCTCTTTCAACACATTTGCGAACAACCATTTTCTGAATCAATGGAACGTTTTGCAATGGAACCTCTACACCGAGGTCTCCGCGGGCAACCATTACTGCATCTGTTTCTTCAATGATTGCATCGATATCTTCTACCGCCTCTGGCTTCTCAATTTTAGCTACAACTTTAGCGTGCTTCTCTGCTGTGAAAATTATTTCTTTTAATGCTCTCACATCTTCCGCTGTTCGCACAAACGAAAGTCCAATCCAATCCACATTGTGACCTAAAGCAAAATGCAAATCACTCAAATCTTTTTCTGAAAGAGATGGTAGACTCACTTTTGTATTTGGAAGATTCAATCCTTTCTTAGAAGAAAGTGGACCGCCTTGTACAACTTCGCATTGCACGGTATCCTTTCCATTGGTTGACAAAATATTCATCACCAATTTTCCATCATCAAGCAATACACGCTCACCCGCTTTCACGTCTTGAGCAAACTCTTTGTAGTTCGTATAAATTACTTGATTCGTTCCAATTTGCTTTGTTGTAGAAATGGTAATAGTCTGCCCAACTGTAAGATCTACAGAACCATTTTCCATCTCACCTACACGCAGTTTCGGTCCTTGCAAATCAGCAAGCAACGATGTATTCGTTCCCAACTCTGCATCAATCTCTCTTACAAATTCAATCACCTTTTGATGATCTTCATGTGCCCCATGAGAAAAGTTTAAACGCACTACGTCCAGACCATTCTGAATCATTCCTTTCAAAACTTCTTTGTTGGATGACACTGGTCCAATCGTCGCTACAATTTTCGTCTTCTTCATTTCTCTCAATATTTTTCTGTCCATTTTTTTACTCCGTAATCAAATTTTGTATTGTCTTCAATTTTTCTCCGTTCAACTCAATCGCAGCCAAGACAAATGGAATGCTGCGTATTGCTTTTAATAAATCATCATCAACGAGATGACAGTAACCATCTATTCGCAGCACGAAATCGAAACCGCTCATTTCTGGCAACAAATATCCATTGCTCCCTTTATTGGAAAGTAAAGTGTAGATAACGTTATCTTCATCTTTAAACTCGTACATCGCGTGACTCGACTTGCCCGACTTCATCGGGATTTCATGATTCTCAACACGAGCAAGGCTCCAATCAAAGGCGAGGTTTAGCGCCCATGCCAACCGAAAATCACGATCCTGGCTGCTGATACCAACAATCCCAAAATCGTAGTCCGGATCTATATTAAATAATTGCGTGGCCAATTTACGTATACTTAGTGTACTTTTTACACTATCCTAGTAAAAAAGTACGTTCAACTATGCAAATGTTCCGATTTCCCTTGAATCCCCAACATCAATCAAAAGAAGTTTTTAACTAAATAATTGTCCTAAATCCAAGTCAACGTGGCTTTTCCTTGGTTCAGAATCAAACGTACTTCTCTACCATTATAAAATGCTCGATTATCGCTCATGTGGCCAGCCGGAAATCCATCAATAACAGGTATTCCCAAATCTGCAGCTACCCGCTGAATGGCACTTAAAGCGTCACCTCCGAAAGGATTATCTATCGGAAAACTATGTTCAATTGTGTTGTCTTTCATCAAAGTCAGTCCCCCCACCACTATAGCTTTTACATCAGTAAATCCTCCCCCCCGTTTCAAACCCTCCATCATTCGATCAACATGATAAATCATCTCATCCACATCTTCTACAAACAAAATTCCACCCCACAGGTTCGGATAACTCGAAGACCCCATCAAACTATACAACACAGATAAATTCCCCCCAATAAAACGACCCGTCATTTCCAAATCCCCTCCACCCGACGTTTCCCAACTCATTCCCTCTAATCGTCCACTCAATGCCCTCGCCAAATTATCCATCGCTGAATCGGTTGCATCTGGAAAAGAAATTGGCATCGTGCTATGTATCGATGCCACATTCAAATTATTTACATGAGACAACAATACAGTTATATCACTGTAACCGCAAATCCATGATGGATATTCAAGCCAATTATTCCATCTCAATTTATCAATTACGCGCACTGTTCCATATCCGCCACGCGCTATCATAATAGCCCGAACGCTTGAATCATCAAGCATCTCCTGCATATCTGCGGCGCGCTCTTCATCACTGCCAGCTAATTGAAAATTCTTTTTCGAAAGGTATTTTCCCAACTTTACTCGGTACCCCTGATCTTCAAAAAAACGAATACCGGGCTCCAATTGCTCCTCTGTGATCCAACGAGCTGTAGCCACAATCCCAACTGTATCGCCGGGCTTTAAATACTGTGGAATCAAAATCATGTCTAACAAGTTATCTTTGCAACTGAAACTCCTTGGTGGAATTTCAATGCAATCTTATGACAAAAGATCCTAAAAGGTATTTAATTACTTCAGCTCTTCCATACGCAAACGGTCCTATTCATATCGGACACATCGCTGGCGCATACCTCCCTGCTGATATTTATGTACGCTATTTGCGTCTAAATAATAAAGATGTAGCATTTATCTGTGGCTCAGATGAGCACGGCGCTGCCATTACTCTTCGTGCTAAAAAAGATGGAAAAACTCCGCGCGAAATCGTCGACTTCTACCACAAATTAATGGGCGATGCTTTCAAAGATTTTGGAATTTCTTTCGATGAATACCACCGCACCTCTTCACCTGAACATCACAAAATGAGCAGCGAAGTTTTTCTTAAATTAGAAGAAAAAGGTTCTTTCGAGGTTCAGTCATCTCAACAATATTATGACGAGGAACAAAAACAATTTCTCGCCGACCGTTATATCATAGGCACATGCCCAAAATGCTCCAACGACAAGGCTTACGGAGATCAATGCGAAAAATGTGGTTCTACCTTGAGCCCACTAGATCTCATTGATCCGCACAGCACAATCAGCGGCAACAAACCCGTTTTGAAAGACACTTCACATTGGTATCTTCCAATGGCACATCACCAAGAATGGATTGGAGAATATATTAAATCGGGACTACTCAACGGCAACTCACATCACGATCCTAAAGAGTGGAAATCACATGTAGTAGGACAATGCATGAGTTGGGTTGACGGCGGCTTGCAAAGTCGTGCAATGACGCGCGACCTCGATTGGGGCGTGCCTGTTCCAATGCCCGGCGCAGAAGGAAAAGTACTCTACGTTTGGCTCGATGCACCCATCGGCTATATCACCAACACAAAAGTGTGGGCAGATAAAAACGGAAAAAATTGGGAAGATTATTGGAAGAGCGATGATTGCCGACTTGTGCATTTCATCGGAAAAGACAATATCGTTTTCCATTGCATCATATTCCCTATTATTCTAAAAGAACATGGTGATTTTATTTTACCGCATAACGTGCCTGCAAATGAATTCATGAATTTGGAAGGTGATAAAATCTCTACTTCACGAAATTGGGCTGTTTGGCTGCATGAATATCTTCAAGATTTCCCTGGCAAACAGGATGAAATGAGATACGTGCTTTGCTCTATCATGCCTGAACAAAAAGATAGTGAATTTACTTGGAATGATTTCCGCGATCGCGTCAACAACGAACTCGCAGACATTCTTGGAAATTTTGTAAATCGTGTATTTGTTCTAACACACAAATTCTACAACGGTATTTTGCCAGAAACAGGAACAATCACCGAAACAGACGTGAATGTATTGAATGAACTCAACGAAACATTCAATACAATTGGAAAGAAAATAGAAGGTTATCGTTTCCGCGATGGACTCATGGAAGCCATGAATATTGCGCGTCTCGGAAATAAATACCTTACCGAAACTGAACCATGGAAACTCGTAAAAACAGATCCATCGCGCACAGCAACAATCATGAACCAATGTCTCAATCTCGTTGCACGTTTGACCATTGCATTGGACCCATTCATTCCATACACAACTGAAAAAATTCGCGCAGGACTCAATTTCAACGATAGAAATTGGACTACAGGAGAACAAAGTGTTGTGCTGAATCCTGGTCATGAAATTGGACAACTACCAATTCTTTTTGAAAAAATTACAGACGAATTAGTCGCAGCGCAAGTGGCAAAATTAGAAGCATCAAAAGTTGCAAACGCCTCAACTGGTGTAGCTCCGCTGAAAGAAAACATCGACTTCGAAAGCTTTCAAAAAATGGACATCCGTGTAGCTAAGATTATCGAAGCTGAGCGCATTCCAAAAACGAAAAAACTTTTGAAATTAAAAGTAGATACGGGAGTAGATCAGCGCACTGTTGTTAGTGGTATTGCTGAACATTACAGTCCTGAAGAAGCTATTGGAAAAACAGTCCTTCTGCTTGCCAACCTCGCGCCACGCGCCATTAAAGGAGTGGAGAGTCAAGGAATGATTCTAATGGCCGAAAACGAACAGGGAGTTTTATCGATAGTGGCACCCGAAAAAGAAATGGAACCAGGCAACGAAGTTAAATAGTTGCCGCTTCCTCGTAGCACATCTTCGAAATGTGTGAAACCACTGCGGGTAACTTCGTATTGTCCTTTCCGCGTGTCATGACAACCAAGAGGTACGGCTTGTTTTTCAAATAAACCAAACCCGCCTCGTGAAAATTATGTCCTTGTTCATAAGGTCGCTCCCCGAACTTATGCGCTATAGTCACATTCGTTGGCAATTCTTTTACAAAAGCTTCTTTGTAATTGGACTTGGTCAATAATGACATACCCCACTGACTATTATCTTGATTCAAATAAGATGCATTGTACAAAACTCTAAAATATCTGTTGTACTCCATAATTGTCATCTGATAATTCGGATCCTCAATACTTGGTGTGGCACATCCAAGATCTGACATCACTTTACTAAACATCGTTTGATCCAAATTCTCGTTCAACAAATTAGTAGCATCATTATCACTATTCACAATCATCTCAGAAATCAAATCACGAATGCTATAACTCGAACCGACCTTCAATTCAGGGCTCGTTCGCATTTGATTTACAATATCAGATATCTTCTTTTCTAAAGTAAATTGCTTATCTAGCAACGAAGGATCAGACTCACTTTGCTTTAAATAAGTCATCATAATCGCCACCTTCATCAAGCTGCCGGGATTATATTTCTGACCGCCATTGATATCAAACCATCTTCCCGTGAGCAACTCTTTCATATAAACAGAAGCACATGTCAAGACGCCTGATTTTTGTTGCTCAATAATGTAATCGGAGATATCCGATTTCAACGAATCATACTCGGGGGTGGAACAAGAGAGTTCCGTCAATAACAAAGGACTAATCAACTGATTGCTTGACGATGTTTTCATTCGCATCAAACTCATGTTGCAATCCGCATTGATTAAAGCTTTTTTTGCAACTTTTTTTTCTGATTTAGAAACGAATTCTGAATCATTCGAATTCATTATAAAAAACGTAATCCCACTGCCAAGGGCAATAGAGATTAACGCTGTTGGAATAATTACCTTCAGCTTGGGCATACTTAGATTATTGGTTGGCGTAAAACTATACAATCAAATTATACCCTCCTAATTGCAACAAGGAAATTAACATTCAATTCTTATAGCAATATTGGATTCATTACATTTGTGGCATGCAAAAAATTGACAGCAAACAAGTTGCCGAATTCTACGATCAATATTCAAGTCAACAAGGAAAGATTGGGGTGAATATTCGCCACCGCTCTATTCTCAAAAGACTAGTAAAATTAGGCCTATCCAAGAATTCTTCGATTCTTGAAATCGGTTGTGGCATCGGAACTCTTACTTCTCTTTTAGTTAAAAATGCGGGAAGTGTTTTAGCGGTCGATATCAGTCCAACAAGCATAGAAATTGCGAAAAAAAACTTAGCCTCATCCGGAAACATTTCATTCAAAGTCAGCGACATGAGCGACTTCGATGTCAATCAAAAATTTGACTTCATTATGTTGCCCGATGTAATGGAACATATTCCGATTGAACAACACAAAGATATCTTTGGAAAATTAAAAAATGTGCTCGCTGAGAACGGGAAAATCTGTATTCACATTCCTGATCCTTATGCTTTGGAATACATCAGGAAAAATACTCCAGAACTCCTTCAGATTATTGATCAAAGCTTATACAGCGGTGATTTCATTCAAAATATTTACGCGCATGAATTAGCTCTCCATAAATTGGAGCGTTACTGTTTGCAAAGAACTCTTCCGGATTATCAATGGATTGAAGTAATCCACCGACCTCATTATACTTCTTTTGAAAAGAAGCAATACTCGAAAGCTGCTATCGACGAGATAAAATCTAGACTTTAAATAATTCTGCAATCTGCACAGCATTCGTTGCTGCACCCTTGCGAAGATTATCACTTACAATCCAACAATTGATGGTATTGGGTTGTGTTTCGTCGTAACGAATGCGGCCTACAAATACCTCATCGCTGTCTGAAGCATGAATCGATGGCATCGGATACTCAAACTCTGATGGATCATCCATAACGGTTACACCAGGAAAATTTGAGAGGGCCTTTCTGATATCATTCAAATCAGGATGCTTTTCAAATTCGATATTTACCGACTCGGAGTGACCGCCCATTACAGGAACGCGGATGGCAGTAGCTGAAACTTTCACACGGCTATCACCCATAATTTTCACTGTCTCGTGTACCATTTTCATCTCCTCTTTAGTGTAGCCATTATCAGTAAATACATCAATTTGAGGAATCAAATTCATATCAATTGGAAAACGATATGCCTTAGGCCCATCAATACCCACCCTTTCGTCCATCAATTGATCTACAGCTGCTTTACCAGTGCCAGTAACACTTTGATAGGTGCTAACCACCACTCGCTTAATCGTATATAAATCATGCAATGGTTTCAATACCATCACCATTTGAATCGTAGAACAATTAGGGTTTGCGATAATCATATCAGATGAAGTCAACTCATGTCCATTGATTTCTGGAACGATCAACTTCTTTGTTGGATCCATTCTCCAAGCGGATGAATTGTCAATCACTCTGCAACCAATCGCTGCAAATTCAGGAGCATGTGCAAGACTAGCAGCGCCACCCGCAGAAAAAATAGCAATCTCAGGCTTCATATTCAATGCAGCAGGAACATCAACAATTGTCCAGTCCTTTCCCTTCCACTGAATAGTCTTCCCGAGCGACCTAGAACTCGCTACTGGAATCAACTCAGTTACAGGGAAATTTCTTTCCTCCAAAATCTCCAACATCTTGCTACCTACCAAGCCTGTGGCTCCCACTACTGCTACTTTCATTGTTTTTAACTTTACGCAAAGCTATCTAGAAAACAGTCTGCGGATTAACGGAAAATTACCAAAAAATCGAACAGTTGGATTTTTTAACCGTTGAGTCGTATGTTTGAGGAGTAAATGAGAAATACCAAAACCCTTCTTTGCTTTGTTGCTTGCCTGATTTCCTTAGTTGGAAATGCACAATTATCAGACAATTTTAGCGACGGCGATTTTACTTCTAATCCCTCTTGGATTGGAACTACTTCCTTATTCACGGTCAATTCAGTTGGAAACTTACAATCCGCAGATGTTGTGCAGGGACAGGCCTATATCGCTACTTCCTTTGCCAGTGCATCACTCGCAAATCGCGAATGGAATTTTTGGATAAAGCAAACCTTTGCAGGAAGTGACAACAACCAAAGCCGCGTATATCTCGCCGCAAATGGCGAAGTATTAAACTATACAGGCACCGGTTCTGCTGGCGTACAAGGTTACTTTCTCAAATTCGGAGAAGGCGGAGGTGCCGATGCAGTAAAGCTTTTCAGAGATGATGCTACAGGAACTCCAATTGAAATACTCAGCGGCACATCAGCAGCAATCGCAGCTTCATTCACAGCTCGAATTAAAATCACACGCGACAATACCGGTCAATGGACTTTGTTCGCCGATTACACCGGTGGCAGCAACTTTGTTCAAGAAGCTACAGCTTCAGACAACACGTATTCTACTTCAACAAACTTCGGTTGGATTTGTACCTACACAAGTTCAAACGCCGACAACTTTTATCTCGATGATATCTACTTCGGAAATATTATTGTCGACACCGAACAACCAACAATAATCAATGTTACAGGAACTTCAGCCTCCAACATTGATGTTCAATTTAGTGAAGCTGTTAGTGCAGCCACAGCTGAAATCACTTCAGCATATTCCATTCCTGGAACAACAGGTCTGCAGTCTGCAACACTTGATGGAACAGACCCTTCATTAGTTCATCTCTCTTTTGGAAATGCTATTCCGTCAAACACATTACTCACATTAACAGCAACCAACATTGATGATCTTTTTGGAAACACATTGCTTTCACAAAGCTTTGATTTCACGTATTTCGTTCCTGCTTCTGCTGGTTATCGCGATGTTGTTTTCAATGAAATACTCGCAGATCCCTCGCCAGTCGTGGGATTGCCTGAAGTTGAATTTGTAGAATTATTCAATACCACTAGCGAAGCTTTCGATTTAGCAAACTGGGAATTCATCAATTCTACCACGGTCAAAACACTTCCTTCCTACATACTTGCACCGAATGAATATGTGGTGATCACTGATGCGAATAATACTTCATTCTTTACAAATGCAATTGGAATTGTTTCATTTTCCGCATTGACAAACGACGGCGACAGTCTTACTCTACTAGATAATAGCGGAACTCTTATTGACTATGTTTCATACAATTCAGATTGGTTTGATACCCCAGAAAAACTTGATGGTGGTTGGACATTGGAATTGGTAAATCCCAATCTCTATTGCCAAAGCAGCGCCAATTGGATGGAGTCTTCCAACCCTCTAGGAGGCACGCCAAACGCGCAAAACTCGGTCTATAACACAGCGCCTGACACACAAGCTCCTGCTGTTTCATCTTTTGAAATTCTCGAAACAGGAGTCATCATTGTTTACTTCAACGAAGCAATGGATGTCAACTCACTGGTAAGCGCTGACATCTCATTTGTTGGTGGTCCTGCTGTCACAAACACCGCATGGTACGCAGGAAATCAAGCTTTACTCATCAACACACTGGGCTCATTCGAACCCGGAAATGAATTTCAACTTGTAATGTCTGGTCTAACAGATTGCACAGGAAATATTCTTCCAAGTGATGCGATAACATTTACTATTGGTTTTGAAGCGGAGCCTGGAGATATCATTATTACGGAATTAATGGCCGACCCCGATCCTTCGATTGGTGCACCCGGCGCGGAATACATCGAGTTGTACAACAAGAGTGATAAATTAATCGACCTTTCTACACTACTTGTTAATTCAGGCACATTCTCAGAACAAGTTCTAATGTCACCTGGAGAATATTTGCTCGTTGGTGATAATAGTGATGCTGTATTTTTCTTTACTATAAATAATAAAGCCCTCATGGAAGGCTTTCCTGGCTTGACAAATACAGGTGCTCTTATTACTTTGAAAAATGCTGACAACCTTGTAATCGATGAAGTAAACTATGCCGATTCATGGTACAGTGATGCAACAAAAGACGAAGGTGGTTGGGCACTTGAATTGATTAATCCGCTCGATCCTTGCAGTACCTCCGACAACTGGACAGCATCTAATGCACCTACAGGAGGCACGCCAGCCGCGCAAAACAGCGTGTATGACATCACACCAGATATCACGGCACCACAAATAATTCAAGTCTTTTCTGGCCCACTTACGTTGGTGACGATTCTATTTGACGAACCTATTAGCGCTGATGTTCTAAGTTCAATTACATGGAATGTCAATGGCGAAGAACTTGTTCCGCTAAGTTCCAGTTTCACTGATGATTCGCGCACCGGAATCTACCTTGAATATGGAGCTGCTGTTCCCGGTACCGTTTATAACTTCACTCTAACAGGAGTAGAAGATTGTTGGGGTAATGCGGGTATCGCACTAGCTGGACAATTTGCCTCTCCGCAGGTAGCAGAAGTAGGTGATATTGTAATCAATGAAATACTATCTAATCCATTCTCGGATGGTAGCGATTTCATCGAACTTTATAACAGAAGTAATAAAGTTCTTTCACTTGCTGGTTGGGGTTTAGCGACTGAATCCGATGGAGCTATAACCACACCTGATTTGATCACAGAATACCAATTGGTGTTATTCCCTGGTGACTATGTTGTGCTTACGGAAGACGCATCAACACTGCCTTCTCACTATCCATTTACCGAAACAAATAAAATCTGGATAATGGAAAACATGCCTACTTACAACAACTCAGAAGGCATAGTAGTATTACTAAATAATCTCGCTGAAATTCAAGATCGCGTTGCCTATTCTGATGACATGCACTTCGCTATTCTAGAAGACTTAGACGGCGTTTCACTTGAAAGACTCGATCCTTTCAGACCATCAACTGACAATACAAATTGGCATTCTGCATCTGCTGCGCAAGGATTTGCAACGCCTGGCTATCTGAACTCACAAGCAACAGGCGGAATAATTGCAGACGAACAAATTACTATTGAGCCATCCACATTTTCTCCTGATAATGATGGTTATCAAGACGTGGTAACCATTCTCTACTCCGACGATACACCAGGACTTACAGCGAATATATTCATCTTCGACAGCAATGGTCGCCAAATAAAACATCTCACCAAGAATGAATTATTGGGTACCAACAATTCGATAAGTTGGAATGGCACAACAGAAGACAATGCACTTGCTCCTATAGGTGTTTACATCATTTACTTCGAAGTATTCTCCACAGATGGCAACACTCAGAGCTTTAAAAAAACCTGTGTGTTAGCCCATAAACTCGACTAATGTACATCGTCAAAACCCCTGAAATGCTTCAACCTCTGGTGAATGATCTCCTTTGGAGCGTTCACACTTTTGAGAAAGAAGTTTTCATTACGTTTGACGATGGTCCTACCGATATTATCACTGATCAAGTGCTCGATATCCTCGCAGAATACGAAGCCAAGGCAACTTTTTTTTGTTTAGGAAAAAATGTCATCGCACACCCTGAAATTTACGAGCGATTGCAAGCTGCTGGACACACTATCGGCAATCACACCTTCGATCATCCGAATGGCCGAAAAACGGGGCACTTCAAGTATTTGCGAAGTGTAGCACTCGGAAGAAAAGAAATCAAATCCTCTTACTTCCGCCCACCTTACGGACAGATTACCAGAGCACAAGTTAGCGCATTGAAAGGAAAATACAAGATTGTAATGTGGGATATTATCACAGGAGATTTTGATCAAAAAATTTCTGAAGATCAGTGCGTAAAAAACGTATTGAATAATGTGAAACGCGGCAGCATCATCGTGTTTCATGATAGCGTGAAAGCCGCACCGCGCATGATACCTGCATTAAAAACGGTTTTGAAAGAATTGAAAGAAAGAGGATACAAATTCTCGGCATTACCGACCGAATGAACATTCGGTCAAACTCAACTATATTTGTAAAATGTACGTACGCCCCAAAAAACACCTCGGCCAGCACTTTCTCAAGAATCCTGAGATTTGTGAGCGAATAGCTGCCGCACTCACTGGATTTGGCGGATATACAGACATTCTGGAGATTGGTCCCGGCACAGGTGCTTTAACTAGTTTTCTATTAAAACGTACAGAATTCAAGACCAAAGTTGCCGAGATTGACGGTGAGTCCATCACGTATTTGAATGCCTATTACCCTGAGTTAAGAGGCAATATCATCGACAAAGACTTTTTAGGTTTGCCATTGAATGAAATGTACACCGAACAGTTTGCTGTCGTAGGAAACTTTCCGTACAACATTTCATCACAGATATTATTCAAAGTTCTCGACTACAAAGAGCTTGTTCCCGAAGTCGTGGGTATGTTTCAGAAAGAAGTAGCAGAGCGTGCTGCAGGCAAGCCTGGCAATAAAGATTACGGCATTCTGAGTGTTCTAATTCAGGCTTATTACGATGCCGAATATTTGTTTACCGTGGACAGATTAGAATTCGATCCACCTCCAAAAGTGCAGAGCGGCGTCATTCGCTTGCAGCGCAAACCCGAACAACCATTCGGTTGTGATGAAAAGAAATTCAAGTTGGTGGTAAAAACCGCGTTCAATCAGCGTCGCAAGATGTTGCGTGGCTCAATAAAATCATTGCTTCAACCAAACCAAGACATCACAGCCCCCGTTTTCAGCCAGCGCCCCGAGCAATTAAGCGTCCAAGAGTTCAAAGACTTGACAAACGTGATATTTCCGGAAAAGCACTCATAGTGTGGCGGTGAGACAGTGAAATTCCGGATTCCTGATTTCTGATTCCTAATACTTACTACCTACTACTTATCACCAACTACCACACTATCAAACTACCAAACTATCACACTACCAAACTACCACACTCGCAATTGACCATCGCCCGCTTCAACATCCGCGCTTACTTCATCCTCTTCAATGACTGCGATGAAATTCTTCTTTCGGACGAACTGATTGCTGGAAAGAAATACACGAAATTTCCTGGCGGAGGAGTAGAACTCGGTGAAGGCATAGAAGACGCCATTCGCCGAGAAGCGATTGAAGAAATTGGTCAAGAAGTGGAAATCGTGAAACATATCTATACCACGGGATTTTTTGTCCAAAGCGCTTTCCGTCCAAATGATCAAATCATCTCAGTTTACTATCAAGTGCATTTATTAGAAAAGCCTCGCTTCCGCACCACTCATATAAAATTTGACTTTATCACCAACACTCCCCAAACAGAATCTTTTCGATGGGCCAAGCTGAGTGACATCCAACCCAACGAGCTTTCCTTCCCTGCAGACAAGTTTCTCTTACAGCAACTGCAAAGCCACCAGGGGTGAATTCCGGATTCCGAATTCCGGATTCCTGATAATGGTTGTAAGCTCTAGGCAATATACCCTCTAAAATCTACCCTTTACCCTAATTCATTCGCGTTCCCTTGTTTTCATTTGTGTGCATTGGTGTCCACTTGTTTCCATTTGGGTGAATTTGTTTCCACTAGGGTTCACTTGGGTTCACTGTCTAACTGCCACACTGTCTCACCGCCACACTACCAAACTACCAAACTACCACACTATATTTGACACATGATTTCTCGTTCGACAATTGATAAAATCTACCAAACCGCCATTATTGAGGAGGTCATTGGGGAATTTGTCAATTTGAAGAAATCAGGCTCCTCCTGGAAAGGGCTTTCCCCTTTTGCCAATGAAAAATCCCCCAGCTTCTTCGTAGTTCCCGCAAAAGGAATCTACAAAGACTTCTCCTCCGGGAAAGGCGGAAATGTTGTGGATTTTCTCATGGAACACGAAAAACTCAACTATCCCGAAGCACTTCGCTGGCTCGCAGCGAAATACAACATCGAGATTGAAGAGGACAAACAAACAGAAGAACAACAACTCGAAAAATCTGAACGCGAAAGCCTCTCTCTAGTTACCGAATGGGCAGCTAGATGGTTTCAGGAACAACTACATAATTCTGAAGAAGGACAGGCCATTGGTCTTTCCTACTTCCAAGAAAGAGGATTCCGTCCCGATATCATCAAACGCTTTCAACTTGGATACTGTCCTGATAAATGGGATGCCATGTCGAAAGCCGCAATTGAAGCGGGATACAATATTCAATATTTAGAAAAAACTGGCCTCAGCCGCGATCGCGAAGGAACTCCATACGACTTCTTCCGCGGACGTGTGATGTTCCCTATCCACAACATTAGTGGAAAGGTGATTGCCTTCGGCGGACGAACGCTCAAAAGCGACAAGTCTGTTGCCAAATATTTCAACAGCCCTGAAAGCGAACTCTACATAAAAAGTAACGTTCTCTTCGGACTGCATTTGGCGAAAAATGCCATTGTTAAAAACGATGTCTGCTACCTCGTAGAAGGGTACACCGACGTTGTTTCCCTTAATCAAGCCGGAGTAGAAAACTCTGTAGCATCAAGCGGAACAAGCCTTACAGAAGGTCAAATTCGTTTAATCAAACGATACACGCACAACATCACCATCCTGTACGATGGAGATAGCGCGGGTATCAAAGCAAGTTTCCGCGGAATCGATATGATTCTGAAAGAAGGAATGAACGTTAAAGTTCTCCTCTTTCCAGATGGCGACGACCCGGATAGTTTTGCTAGAAAGCACAGCAGCGAAGAGATTCAAGCATTTATCTCATCAAACGCGAAAGACTTTATCACATTCAAAACATCTCTGCTTCTCGAAGATGCAGGGAATGACCCTGTAAAAAGAGCAGGACTGATTCGTGGTATCGTCGATAGCATCGCACTTATTCCGGATGCAATTACGCGCGCTGTATATATTCAAGAATGCAGTCATCTGCTCAATATTCAAGAGGCTGTTCTGCTTTCTGAGCTGAACAAAACCCTCATCAAAAGCGCGAAAAAAGACAAGCGCGACGAAGCTCCTATTCCTCTTATCGATGAGGTGCAGCACACTGGTGTGCCAGATACCGGAGAACAAGTTGCAGAGTTCGATCTGCTCCATCAAGAACGTGACTTCATTCGACTACTTTTAACATTCGGTGAGCAAGCGATTGAAATCATTATTCATGATGAAGAAGGTAAAGAAGAACGAGTGCCAATAAGTGTCGCAGAATATCTTATAGGAAGCCTGGAACAAGACGGAATGATTCTCGAAACCGATACTTACAAAAAGATTCTCATAGAATACATTGAGTTTATTGGTCGCGAAGAATTCCCTGAAGTTAAAAACTTTGCCCTTCATCAAGATCAGAATATATCTTCAGAAACTAGTCAAGTACTCACCTCTCAATACCATTTGAGCGATAATTGGTATGCACGACATAGCATTCAGCCAGAAACGGAGAAACTCCTGCTTAAGAAGGCCGTAAAGGACTGCATATTCCGATTTAAACTTCGCAGAGTGATGAGAATGAGCCAAGAAGTGGAAAGAGAGATGGAGCAAAATCTAGAAAACGAAGAAATGCTCATTGCACTGATGAAGGAAAAAATGAATTTAGACAAGACAAAAAAAGAAATAGCCAAATATTTCGGGTCTGTAATTGTCTAAATAAATACGGGATCATCAACTTCAGTCGGGTACACCGAGCATTGCGAGTTTTTTTTTGTTGAATACCACTTTTAGGGTATTTTTGCACTCAGAAACCAATTTAGAAGTAATCTAAATAAATGCAAGCATTATAGAACAATTAGGTGCTTCAAGGGTTTTAAACAAAAAAGACGGCAAATGATTAAGGTGAACGATAGCGCGAAAGCTCAAGTAACAAAACTCCTCGCAGAAGAAAACCATCCCGAAAATGCATTCGTGCGCGTCGGCGTTGAAGGTGGCGGATGTTCTGGTCTGATGTACCAACTTACTTTCGATCACGAAATGAAAGAAGGTGATCAAGTATTCGAAGACAATGATGTGAAAGTAGTAGTCGATAAAAAATCATTCCTTTATCTAATAGGAACAGAACTCGAATACACCGGTGGACTCAACGGAAAAGGATTCGTTTTTAAAAATCCAAATGCCTCACGCACATGCGGCTGCGGTGAAAGTTTTTCAATCTAACACCACTCTGCAATGGCATACGAAGGCGACGAAACATTAGAATCGGTTACCAATAAAGAATACGAGTTCGGTTTTACAACCAACATCGAATCTGATAAAGCACCGGCTGGACTTTCGGAAGATACTATCCGAATGATCTCTGCTAAAAAAGAAGAACCAAAATGGCTTCTCGAATGGAGATTGGAAGCTTTTAAAATTTGGCAAAAAATGACAGAACCAGAATGGGCTCATGTCAATTACACCAAGCCAGATTTTCAAGCAATCTCTTATTACTCCGCTCCAAAGAAAAAAGTTGCTCTAAACAGCATCGACGAAATCGATCCTGAGTTGCGTCGAACAATGGACAAA
>JBIIBU010000056.1:0-9564 GCA_044239235.1 Flavobacteriales bacterium | reverse complement strand
CGACTTGGGTGGTAATCCAACAGTCGCTTCTGCTTCATTAGATGGAACAATCACCATCGATACAGAAAACCCTTCAGTGGTTGCTGTAACTCCAAACTTCGCTTCAATTACTGACGACCAAATTGGAACTCCATTTGTGTTGACTGCAATTTTCGACGAGCAAATGAACTCGGCTGTTGCACCGACCTTCACATTCCCGATTGAGGATACGGAAGGCGCAATTAGCTTCACAAGTGGCTCTTGGGTAAATAGCACAACATACGAGGCTTCATACACAATCAATGATGTAGCTGTCTATGTTCAAAACATCGACGTTACAGTTGAAGGTGCTGAAGACGTAGCTGGCAACACGCAATTGGGTAGTCCAAATGCCAATAAGTTCTCTATTACATTGACTGTAGGTGTTGATGAATTGAACGCGCTTTCTGCTTCTACCATCTATCCAAACCCAGTTAAAACAGGTACTGACATGATTGTTACGATGAACTCTATTCCACAAGATTTAGTAGTTTCATTGGTTGACATTCACGGCAAATTGGTAGAAAATCTCTCTATCAATTCTCAAATTGGAAATACAGTTCGTGTTTCTACTGCTGGTCTTGCTGCTGGCAATTACTTTGTAAAACTTCACAGTATTTCAGGAATGGCGTCATTCCAGGTTACTGTTCTTAACTAATCGATTATCCGAAGCTCACGGGGTGTAAAAGCCCCGTGAGTTTTTTCTTTTTGTTATGCAAAGTCAACTCAAATCAAAGTCTTGGATCAACCCTTTTTCTTCGAGCTATAGCTTGGAAGAGAAGTTGTTTTTCTTTCTTCGTTTTGGAGTACTTGGATGTTTTGTAGGTCATGGTGCTTGGGGTATCATTGGTAAAGATGGATGGCTTACTTTTTTTAATGTCTTCTGTTTCCCTGAATCGCTTTCAAAAACATTCATGCCAATGATTGGTGTGATGGATGTTGCGATTGGTATTTGGTTATTTTATCGTCCGAATAGAGCAGTGCTAATATGGGCAGCAATCTGGACAATCTTCACTGCAGCACTTCGTCCTTCCGCAGGACTCGGTATGTCCGAATTCTTTGAAAGAGGCGGTAACTACGGTGTTCCATTGGCCTTTCTCTGGGTGACTGGTGGTTTTATTGTTAGAAATGGTTGGTGGAAAACACTTACCATCGCTGATATGAATTTGAAATCTCGTGGAGTTCAGTTTGAACACATAACGAGACTTTGTCTTGCTCTGCTTCTTATCGGACATGGCGGACTCGCATTGTTCAATGATCATCCCGTTTTGATAAAGCACTTTACCTATTTTGGAATTCCTACGCATGGCGCTGAAATGCGCGTGTTTGGTGGATTTGAAATGGCTTTAGGGCTCTTGGTTTATTTAAGGCCAAAGACTTCTGGACTAATCTGGTTTGTTCTCTTCTACAAACTAGTTACAGAATTCATTCACCCTATTGCGGGTAATCCAAGGGATATTTTTGAGACCATCGAAAGAATGGGCGATTACATACTACCAATTCTCTTAGTTGTGTATTATTCGAAAGTGCAATTCAGCAAACAACTAAGCAAATCAAAAAGCAATGAAACAAGTTTGGTCTAAAAGTCTTGTTTTCTCTATCTCTTACTAAACACGCCCTCAAATGTTTCCTGGTCCGGGTATTTGGCCTTCAGACTTGAGAAGCATTACCTTTACAATCAAATTAAACTACTAATTATGTTCCGCTTATCCGCTTTTGTTTTCGGACTCTTGTTGTCTTTGCAATCTTTAGCGATTGTAGTTAAGCCGGCTGTTATTGATGTGTTTGATTTAAGACCAGAAACTGCAGACTCTTCTAGAGCTGCTTCCTTTGCCAATTGGTTTAATGCCACCTCTGGAGATTATCCTTATACAAAAACATTGTACTCTTCTTTAGGTCTTGATGTGAATCAACTTCTTGAGAATTTTGATTTACCAACAAATAAAAAAGGCATTGAGTCATTGAGAAGAGAATTTGATTTTTACTCAGAACAACAGACTGCTTTTAAAACGAAAGTGGAGAAATACGTGAAGAGAGTTTTTCCGGATATGATCACTAAAATAGAAGACACATTTCAGAATAGTGATATTGATTTAGTTGTTTACAGAACCTCTGATTCATATGAATTCTTGATAGGGCTGAGAGCACGGCCTGAAATGAAAGCAAAGTTGAATAAAATCAAGGTAGGAACATCTAACGCTTGGCCCACAATGCCATTGGTGTTCTACAAATCGAACAGAAAGCCAAAGAAAGTTACTTTACTCGGAGATTTCATGTTTCAAGCCTATGACAGAACAGATGATAGAATGGTTTCTATTAAGGTTGTTTGTGGGGATTTTTCAGGTGTTATAATGCTTAATCCTATTCCACATCCAGCTCCTTACATCAAGAAATTTTTTAGTTCTAATACAGAAACTGAGGAGGGAGAACATATTGCGTTGACATGGGAAGTATTGGGTGCCAAAAAAGTGAGTGTCGATAATAATATCGGCGAAAAAGCTGCCGTATGGCAAATGAATATATCGCCTCTATCTTCAACCGTTTTTACTCTTTCTGCGGAAAATGCAAGTGGTAAAACGACTTCAGAATTATCCATAAAAGTGGAAAGGTCGGTTTTGCGATCTGCGAAAATCACTTATTTCTGTCCTGAAAAAGGCGATCCGAAAATGAAGGGAACTTCGGTGACAATTACTTTAATAGATGTAAATGGCAATACAGTGGCCACTTTTACAAATGCGGAAGATTTAGAGTTTAGTGGTAAGGTGGCATACAATGGTCCCTTTAATCTCAAATGGGAGAATGTGGTCTATAAAAGAGATTTGAAAAAAGGAAAGTTTATTGTAAAAATAGATGGTCCAAATGCAGATAAATGGACTTTCTCACCCATTCTAATTCTTGATTACTCCGATGGGACTAAGAATCAACTCTATGGCTATGGCAACAAAGAGTTAGAGGTTGGCAAGGATGGAGTGGTATTCGAATTCTGACATTTTTTTGACACAATACCACAAAGAAGGTATTTAGAATTGGTCTGATTAGCGTTTCTTTGTGATAGGAAATCATGAAGACCAACCTTTCACAATATAGTCCGGGCCAAGGTGGCACCATCACTTCAATATTGAAGGGTGAATTGTATGCGAAGCTCATTGAAATGGGCTTGTACAAAGGAAAACAAGTGAAAGTGTTATTCAAAGCTCCATTTGGAGATCCAATCGCAATCGATATAGAAGGCTATGTTCTTTCGCTTAGAAAGGACGAGGCAGATCAAGTTCAGATAGAATCTTAATCTCCTACTTATGCTGCCTAAAAAGATTGCCCTTATCGGAAACCCGAATACAGGAAAAAGCTCAATTTTCAATCTTCTTACTGGCCTTAATCAACAAGTGGGAAATTTCCCAGGAGTTACTGTAGATAAAAAGTCGGGTCATCTTGAATTGACCGACACGCACAAAGTTGAAGTCATTGATCTTCCCGGGACTTACAGCGTTTTCCCGAGGTCTGGGGATGAGAGGGTTGTTTTCAGAACGCTCACACAAAAAGATAATCTAGATTTCCCAGAGATATTAATGGTGGTGGTCGATGCTAGTAATCTTGAGAGAAATTTATTGCTTTTCTCACAGCTTTACGATTTAGGTATACCATTGATTTTGATTTTATCCATGACAGATCTCGCCGCAAAGCGAGATATTTCGATTGATATTAAAGAATTATCTCATCAGTTTCAAAACACTCCAGTTGTGGTCATGAATGGCAGAACGGGTGATGGACTCTCTGAGCTAAAAAAGGCAATAGTTGAGTTCAAAGTTCCCGCGAGTCAAAGTGTATTTGTTAACGCCAACTTGGAAGCATTGATTCATGATAATAATGGACAAGCGCAAGATGCTGAGAATCGATATGTAAAAATCAAAGGAATTCTCAATAAAGTAGAGGTGAAGGGAGTAAAATCATCAGAAGATACATTCACTTCAAAGCTCGATAAAATATTAGTTCATCCCATTTTTGGCTACTTGATATTCGTTTCTGTTTTGCTTTTGATTTTTCAAGTCATTTTCAATCTGGCAACGATTCCAATGGATTTTATTGATTCTTCTTTTGGTGAATTGAGTTCACTTATGAAAGAATCTTTGACACCAGGGGTTTTTACCAATTTGCTTGCGGAAGGAATAATTCCTGGTATAGGCGGTGTGGTTGTTTTTGTTCCACAAATTGCGTTGTTATTTCTATTCGTTTCACTTCTAGAAGAGACGGGATATATGGCAAGAGTGGTA
Source organism: Flavobacteriales bacterium (assembly GCA_044239235.1). Classification (GTDB taxonomy): domain Bacteria; phylum Bacteroidota; class Bacteroidia; order Flavobacteriales_D; family Sanyastnellaceae; genus JAIXWP01. The sequence continues at coordinate 5,278 of JBIIBU010000056.1, read as the reverse complement.
TTCATTATGGATCGATTGGTTCGTCCATTCGGTCTGAATGGAAAAAGCGTGGTTCCATTGATGAGCAGCGTGGCATGCGCTATTCCGGGTGTGATGTCCGCTAGAAATATAAACAGTTGGAAGGATAGGATTATTACCATCATGGTGGCGCCGTTAATGAGCTGTTCGGCGCGCATTCCAGTATTTATGCTGCTCATTGCATTGGTTATTCCTGACGGTGATGTGTGTGGTTTCTTTAATTTAAAAGGTCTTGTATTATTCGCTCTATATGCACTCGGTGTTGTTTCTGCCTTGCTTGTTGCCGTCGTAATGAACTGGTTAATCAAGTCGAAGGAAAAAAGTTTCTTGTTGCTAGAACTACCTTCCTATAAACTTCCAAGATTGAAATATGTCTTCATTTCTGTTTGGGAAAAAGTCAGAATATTTGTTTTTGATGCTGGTAAAGTTATCTTGGCGATCTCCATTGTTCTTTGGGCACTTGCGAGTTATGGGCCATCAGAAAGGCTTTTAAAAGCCCAAAATGAGGTTTTAGTGCCTTCGCCGTCAGATACACTAGCTGTTGCAGAATATGAGCAGCAAATGGCCGCTATTAAGCTTGAAAATTCTTATATTGGTATTTTAGGTAAGACTATTGAACCTTTGATCAAACCTTTGGGTTATGATTGGAAAATAGGTATCTCGTTAATTACATCATTTGCTGCACGTGAGGTATTTGTTGGCTCTATGGCTACGATTTATTCTGTGGGGGAAACAACAGATCAGGATACGCGGTTGATTGAAAAAATGCGCACTGAAAGAGATCGTGAAACCGGTGAATTAACATACACCTTGGCAAGCGGGGCATCGTTGATGGTGTTTTATGTTTATGCAATGCAGTGTATGGCTACTTTGGCAGTTGTAAAAAGAGAAACGAGATCATGGAAATGGCCGCTGATACAGCTTATTTACATGGGTGTGCTTGCCTATTTAGGTGCGTTGTTAACTTTTAATCTATTATCCTGATGCAAGAAATACTAGTTGTTTTTTCTATTGGATTGGCTTTATGGTACTTGGGACGGTTGTTCTATAAGCTTTATGTAGCAAAAGAAGCAAAGTGCACCTCCTGCGCTGCCTATCAGATCTACCAGGAGCGAAGCATCCCGAAGGGATGATTCCTGATTCCTGATTTCGAATTTCTGATTTCTGATTTTTTATTTTTTATTTTCCTTCATACTTCATACTTCAAACTTCACCCTTATTTTATATTTTCCATCATCCATCATCCATCATCCATCATCCATCATCCATCATCCATCATCCATCATCCATCAACCATGCGCGAAGCGCCTTTTATTTTAAAATATATCGAGCAAGGCGAGCATCAGACGCAGGATTTTAAAATGCGTGTTGATGATTCTAAGAAGATTGCCAAGACTGTGTCGGCTTTTGCCAATACTGATGGTGGTCGATTATTGATTGGCGTAAAAGACAATGGCTCTGTATGCGGAGTGCGTGTTGATGAAGAAATACATATGATTGAGGCGGCCGCTCAGATGTATTGCAAGCCTTCTGTCGATTTCCAAGCTCAAGTTTGGAAGGTCGATAACAAATCTGTTCTTGAAATAATCATTGAACCATCTCACGAGCGTCCGCATAATGCCCAACTTGAGGATGGAAGTTGGAAAGCATTTGTGAGGAATGAAGATCAGAATTTTCTTGCTCCAGCGGTTTTACTAAATGTTTGGAAAAGTGATGATGGTGATCGTCCGCAAAAGTATTTTCATACTGAGAAAGAGAAGAAGATTTTCACGGCTCTTGAAGAACACAACGAGCTTTCTCAAAATCAAATCTCAAAGATTACGGGTATTCCTAGACAAGTGCTCACGAAGCTTTTGGCTCGACTTATTCGTTGGGAATTGCTTGATTTTTGTTTTCATCAAGATCAAGCAAAGTATAAGTTGAAATAATTTTTTCAATCTTACTCATACATTATCAGTGTAGTAGGTTCATTTCGTCAACACGAATGATATTTCTCAGCCGTTTCATTGATGTGGGTCAGTGATAGGATTTCCAATTTGATACAGATTTGCTTCAGATAGAGAGTACAAAAGCTATCGGGCCTTCTTTCGAATGGATACATTTTCCCGAGTGATATCCACCGCTTCGAAAGAAATGCTTCGGCACGAGACATGGTTCAACTGTGATTCTTTTTGGAGAGGAAGAATCCACCAAGTTAACCATGTCTCGGCTCGGTAGTCTAATCTTCATCCCCAATTCCTAAGGCACGCGCTTATTGTTACATTTGCTTAGTTATGAGCAATACACCAATTTCAAAGGCAGAAAACAGTTTTGAATCGGTATTCAACCATGTTACCGAAGGAATCTTAATCGCAAATTCGAAAGGTGAAATTATCCTCTCGAATCCTAAGTGCGTCCAACTGTTTGGATATGATACCGATGAATTAAAAGGACTCAAAGTTGAAGTTCTTGTTCCAAAGGAAATCAAGGAGAAACATACTGAATATAGGAATGCCTATATGAGAAGCCCGATGAAACGTCCGATGGGGAAGACCCTGATTCTTCGTGGACAAAGAAAGGACGGTTCATTATTTCCAGTTGAAATTAGTTTGAGTTATTACGAAACAGAAGAAGGACTTTATGTAATCGCCTTTATTATAGATATTACGGATCGCCACGAACAACAAGAAAAAATTAGCAAAATCAACAACGAATTACGTTTGTTGAATGAAACGCTCGAGAAAAAAGTAACAGAGAGAACGCTTGTTCTGAAGGAGGCTTTGACTGAACTGGAGAAATCGAGAGATGAGTTGACCAATGCTCTTGAAAAAGAAAAGGAATTGAATGAAATGAAGGGCAGATTTATATCAATGGCTTCGCACGAATTCAGAACACCATTATCAACTATTTTGTCTTCTGCTTCGCTCATTTCAAAATATCTAGAAACCGCACAACCAGATAAGAGCGAAAAGCACGTTCAACGTATAAAGGGCGCTGTAACTGGATTAACGGAAATTCTCAATGATTTCCTCTCTTTGGGAAAACTTGAAGAGGGAAAAGTTCGCGCTAATTATCAGCAAATTCCAATTCGTTCTGTAATTGAGGATGTCATTTCGGAGTTGCAAGCCATCACAAAATCAAATCAAGAAATAGTTCTAGATTTCTCCGGTCAAGAGGAATATTATATAGACAAACAAATGTTTCGAAATATTCTCATTAATCTAATAGCTAATTCGCTGAAGTTTTCGTCCGAAAATACTGTGGTGAATGTAACTTGTCATGCCAATGAGAATGAACTTATGGTGCGCGTGAAGGATCAAGGAATTGGAATTCCTGAGGCGGATCAAGAGCATTTATTTGAACGATTTTATAGAGGTCAAAATGCATCGAATATACAAGGCACAGGTTTGGGATTAAATATTGTGCTGAAGTATTTGGAAATGCTAAATGGCAAAATAGATTTCGTAAGTGAAGAGAATAAGGGAGCTACATTTACTCTGGTTTTCCCAGCAAAATTTGAAGAATTATGAAGAAAATTTTACTTATTGAAGATAATGTTGATGTAAGAGAAAATACAGCAGAAATTCTCGAACTAGCAGGCTACAATGTGGTGACCGCCGAGAACGGAAAGCAGGGGGTGGAAAAGGCTATAAAAGAGTTGGCTGACCTTATTATCTGTGATATTATGATGCCTGTGCTTGACGGTTATGGCACGCTGCACATGCTTTCTAAAAATGAAAAAACAGCGCATATTCCCTTTATTTTTCTCACAGCGAAAGCAGAAAGAAGTGATGTTAGAAAAGGAATGGAAATGGGCGCTGATGATTATATCACGAAACCTTTTGATGATATTGAATTGCTAAATGCAATTGAAAGCCGCTTTCGCAAATTTGAAGCTACAAAACGAGACATACAACCGACTCAAGATGGAGTCAATGAATTACTAATTGGAATAACTGGCATAAGTGATATTGAAAAAATAGCTGAAAAACAGCAGGTAAAATCATATCGAAAAAAAGACGTGATATTTACTGAAGGGGATACTCCGAATGGACTATATCTTTTGAAATCAGGCAAAGCAAAAACGTTCAAAAGTCATGAGCTTGGTAAAGATCTTATCACTCGAATGCTTCAACCAGGTGATTTTTTTGGTTACATCTCACTACTAGAAGACACGATGCAGGAGGAGTCTTCTGAAGCATTGGAAGATTGCGAAATCGTAATTTTTCCGAAAGAGGATTTCTTCAAACTCATTTTCCAAAGTCCCGCTGCAACGCATCAATTTGTGAAAATGCTCACCGGGAAGATTTCAGAGGAGCAGGAGCGACTTTTGTCACTCGCGTATAGCAGCGTAAGAAAAAGAGCTGCAGACGCATTGTTGGTGCTTCAAAAACGATATCACGATGGTTCTGACAAACCTTTCAGTATGGCTATTTCAAGAGAAGATCTTGCAAATATGGTCGGAACGGCCACAGAATCTTTGATTCGAACATTAAGTGATTTCAGAGAAGAAGGCCTTGTAGAAATTAGCGGAAGCACTATTACTTTAATTAATACCGAGAAATTGAAAAGAATGAGAAACTAAACTCATTTGCTTCGATGGCAGCACTCCATCGTCTGCTCAGTTTTGTGAGCATCCATCTTAACTTTAGGACTTAAATATGGGATGCCGAGATTGGCTCCTCTTAAAATAAATAGAATAGCCAAGACACTTAGACCGATTCGAATTGCGGCGAAGTTCTTGGCTTTTATTTTTGTGCCGATAATATTTCCAAAACTAGCCACAGCAAATAGAGCAGGGGAGGTGGCAAGTCCAAATACAATCATGAAAAGCGCGCTCCTGAGTGGACTGCCGGTAGCTAGAGCCGCTGCCATGGCCGCGTATACTAAGCCACATGGAAGAAGTCCATTTATTATCCCTAAAAGAAATAGGGTTTGTGGTTTCTTATTTTGAATTAGCGATGAGAATTTTCCTCTGACTTTTTGAAATACTACATTTCCTCCGGCTTTGACTTTGGAACTGATATAAGGAACAAACAACATGAGAAGAAGAAGGATTCCGGAGATGATAGCGAGCCATTGTTGAAAGCCATAGGCAACAAATCCTTTCCCAACATAACCGATAATTACTCCAAATGAGGCATATACCAGCAGCCTACCTGAGTGATATATGACTTGATTTAACCACCAAGAAAATGTTTTTCCATGCCCTCCTGAGTGAACAATCATAACAAGCGGTCCGCACATGCCAATGCAATGCAAACTACCTGCAAAACCTATC
>JBIIBU010000051.1:0-10067 GCA_044239235.1 Flavobacteriales bacterium | reverse complement strand
GCAATCATTACGCGCATGGGAAATGCATTGATGATTTCTTTCCAAAATGCTTCTGCGTCAAAAGCAACAATCAGTCTGTATTCATCAACAGGTGCGCTTGTTATGAAGATGTCTGGTAATGCAGACCAAGGACAAGTTAGAACAATTGATATGACAAGTCTTTCAACGGGTGTCTACACCATAGATGTTCAACAAGACAATAAAGTACTAGTAAGACAACAAATTTTCAAGTAGTAGATTTTTTTTCTTAGGTAAAAACAGATGCGCTTCCTTCGAACTTTCGAGGAGGCGCATTCTGTTTTGTAGCTATCTTTCGCACCATAAATGAAAATTTGCGATGAAAAATTCACTGAAAATATTTTCGATTCTAATACTCATACTCACGTCAAGTGGGTCTTTCGCGCAAAAAGAAAAATCAACAAAAAAAACCGTTATGTCTAAACCTCCTGTTGCACAAAAAATTCCGCATGAAATTACAACTCATGGAGATTCTCGTATTGATAATTACTATTGGATGCGTCTTAGCGATGAACAAAAAAACGCTGAAGAAGCTAATCGTGATGCGCAAACCAATCAAGTACTCGGATATTTGAATGCAGAAAACGCATACACCAATGATGTCATGGCACACACTGAACAGTTCCAAAAAGACCTGTTTAGTGAAATGAAAGGAAGAATTAAAGAAACCGATCAAAGCGTTCCGGTAAAAGACAACGGATATTGGTACTATTCGAGATTTGAGGCAGGTCAAAACTACGCTTACAACTGTCGTAAGAAAGAGAGCTTGGAAACAGGTACAGAAGAAATTCTGATTGACGGTCCAAAACTCGCTGAAGGAAAAGATTATTGGGCAGTTGGATCTTACGATGTTTCTGAAGACAACAAGTACATGTGTTATGGTGTTGACATAGTAAGTCGTCGAATTTATACTGTGTATTTCAAAAACTTGGAAACTGGTGAAATGATGGAAGACATTCTAGAAGGAACTTCTGGAGGTGCTTCATGGTCTAACGACAACAAAACCATTTTCTACACGAAAAAAGATCCAACAACACTTCGTGACAATCAAGTATGGCGTCATGAATTAGGCACACCACAAGGCAGCGACGTACTGGTGTTTGAAGAAAAAGACGAAGAGTTTTCTTGTTTTGTTTACAAAACAAAAAGCAAAAAATATATGGTGATTGGAAGTAATCAAACACTTTCAACTGAGTACAGAGTTCTTGAAGCAAACAATCCCCAAGGCGAATTCAAAATCATTCAGCCTCGTGAACGAAATCACGAATACGGGATTGATCATTATGGCGACAAATTCTACATTGTAACCAACTGGAATGCGAAAAATTTCAGATTAATGGAAACATCAGTAGATGCTACCTCAAAAGAAAACTGGAAAGAAATAATAGCGCATAGAGATAATGTTTTGCTAGAAGGTATTACAATCTTCAATAGCTTCTTGATAGTGGATGAAAGAACTGAAGGGCTCACACAATTGCGAATTATTCGTTGGGATAACTCCAATGAATACTACATGGAATTCCCTGATCCAGCGTACTCTGCAGGCGTTGGAGCAAACCCAGAATTCAACACTGAAATTCTTCGTTACTCTTACACATCTCTTACTACACCTCCATCGACATTTGATTTTAATATGTCAACTAAAGAGCGTCTTTTACTTAAGCAGCAAGAGGTCGTTGGCACATTCAATTCCAGTGATTATACTAGTGAACGATTGTATGCTAAAGCTCAAGATGGCACCATGATTCCAATAAGTTTGGTGTATAAAAAAGGATTCAAAAAAGATGGCAGTGCTCCAACACTTCTATATGCTTATGGCAGCTATGGATACTCTATTGACGCTACATTTAGCTCAACTCGCCTTTCGCTTTTGGACCGTGGATTTGTATTCGCAATTGCGCACATCAGAGGAGGACAAGAGATGGGGCGTCAATGGTACGAAGACGGAAAGCTTTTGAAAAAAACAAATACGTTCACCGACTTCATTGATTGCGGAAAATTCCTTGTCGAAAATCAATACGCTTCTAAAGACAAACTCTTCGCAATGGGGGGAAGTGCTGGCGGTTTGTTAATGGGTGCTATAACTAATATGGCTCCTGATATGTGGAGAGGTGTTATTTCAGCAGTGCCATTCGTAGATGTTGTTACTACTATGCTCGATGAATCTATTCCTCTTACCACTTTCGAATTTGATGAATGGGGAAATCCAAAAGATAAAGCCTACTACGATTATATGAAATCATACTCACCGTATGATAACATTGAAAAGAAAAACTATCCAAATATTCTAGTTACAACAGGTTATTGGGATAGCCAAGTGCAATACTGGGAGCCAGCGAAATACATGGCGAAAATGAGAGAGTTTAAAACAGATGACAATATGCTCATCATGTGGTGCAACATGGATGCAGGACATGGCGGAAAAAGCGGACGTTTTGAATACTTGAAAGAGATTGCTCTTGATTACGCATTCATGCTTGATCTTGCTGGCATCAAAGAATAAAATCAGCAAATATTTGCTCCAATGTATAGCCGGATTTCAAGTGCGCAACTTGGAGTCCGGCTTTTTTTGCGCCCTCCACATGCTGCAATGAATCATCGATAAAAAGTGTTTCTGACGGATCTAAATCATTCCATTTGCACACTTCAAGAAACGTTTCTGGATAAGGTTTTTTCAAACCTATTTCGTTCGAGTAATACACTTTTTCAAAATAAGATTTGAATTTTGAAAGACCGTAAGTCTCATCAATCATTCTTTCAAATTCCGCCACGTGTATAGCATTTGTATTACTTAATAGAAAAACACGTATTCCTGCTTCCTTGGTCTTCGTTACAATATCTACCTTTTCAGGCATCAAATGCAGTAAGATACTATTCCATGCTTCTACTATTTCTTTCCTTGTAGCGTTGGGACAATAGGAATGTATTTCTTTATAAAAATCTTCATTCGAAATTTTTCCTGTTTCGGCTTTATCAAACAATTGCGATTGCGATGCTTGAGAATAAATTTCCTCGAAATTCTCGAAACCTATCTTTTTGAATTCGCGCACTGGTGCATAATAATCAATTTCGAATAATACACCGCCAAAGTCAAAAATGACATTGCGAACTTTCACATTTCCCATAAACTATTATGATTAATTGCGCTTGATCCAAGCGCCCTTTCCTTCTTTCGACTTGATGTCTGTCAATGCTTTTGCAGCTTCAGCGTGAGTGCTATATGAGCCAAATGCAACAAGATGAAGAGCACCTCGCTTACCGGCAATATGAGCATCATATCCTTTAGATTTCAATTCCGATACTAGACGTGTTGCATTTTCCTCCACCATGAAAGCACCTCCGATTACATCAAACGCGCGCTTAGAAGTAACGTCTACTACAACAGGATTATCCTTTGATGTGGCAGTTGTTTCTGCTGGTGCGATCATCTTTCGATTTACAACAACACGAATACCTTGAGCAGATGCTTCGTCTCTCACAAAATCATAGCTAAGCGCATCAACAGAAGAAGAATCTCTGATTGCTTTTTCAAATCCAGATTCATTTGTAACGGTGAATGCCTCTCTCTCCAATGGAGCTATCATGCGATATGGAGTAGTGATTTGTTCTGTCGAAAATGGATTCAACGAAGCAAAATTCAATTGATTTCCACTCACACGTCCACCTACCAAAAATGCCGCAGCCAAGCCAATCGGAATCGCAATAGCCGCAGCCACTTTCCAAGGACTTATTCCTTTTCGTCCGGCTACAACTTCAGGCATTTCTTCGACAGCTGTTTCTTCCTTTTCTTCTATTGGCAACTCAACAGCTATAGGCTTAAGTTGTATAGAAGTTAATCCGAATGACTCCAAAAGAAAATTCTCTTGATCCTCAGGGATGAATTGCAAGTAGCCAGATTTATCATTGAAGAAAATGCCAATTTTTTCCCAAACCAATCTCCCTTCTGACGAAAGCGTTCGTTTAAAACTCAATACTTCTTCTTCAATTAGCCCTTGAGCCTCTTTGTAATTGATTCCAAGAGCTATAGAAATGTGATTTGCAAGAAGACCGTCATTTTGAATGAGATTTCTATTGAATCCAACGTGTTTTGAAGGCGGATGTATCAAATGAGAAACTCGGTTTAGACGAGCGGAGCGATAATTCGCTACCAATCCCCCAAAACCGGGCACAATCACACAATCGTGATCGAACAATAATTCTACTATGAATGCCTGCAAACGCATGTGGCGAAGATACAAAATTGTTTACAAGTACGAACTCTCACTGGACTTTAATAGAGCATCCAAATCTGCCGGCGAGTCAATCGCTGGTGTTTCCCAAGTAGTTACGCCAACAAAAATCGAATATCCATTTTGCAACCAACGCAACTGTTCCAGTGACTCCGCTTGTTCAAAGCTAGAAGTTCTCAACTCACAAATCTCATTGAGAACACCAGTCTTGTAGGCATACAGACCGATATGTTTGAAATAATCTAGCTTGGTTAACCAATCCTTTTGATCCAAATTCTTCACAAAAGGAATAGCTTGACGACTGAAGTAGAGCGCTTTGCCATTTTTATCAAAAACAACCTTCACTTTATTTGGATCATCTAACCAATTGGGATCTTCTATTTTGATTGCCAGGGTTGCAATCTGTGTAGGTGGTTCTGCAATCAACTGCGCCAGATGATCAATTTGTTCAGGCTTCACAAAAGGCTCATCACCTTGAATATTGATGACTGCATCCACGGAAACACCCAATTTTTCAACTACCTCAAGACATCTATCTGTTCCACTTGGATGTTCTTCGGAAGTTATTACAACCTTTTTTCCTGCTTTTAAAACCACTTCCGCAATTCTCACATCATCTGTTGCCACAATCACTTCTGAAAGCGATTTACTCGCCTCTGCGCGCTCCACAACACGCAATATCATGGGTTTGCCCCAAATATCAACCAGCGGTTTTCCCGGAAAACGAGAACTTCCGTATCGCGCTGGGATGATTCCAATTATTTTCATCTTAGAAATTGAATATGTATTGCACGGTCGTCAGGCGAGGTTCCTCAATTGCCAAAGGTCGTATAGCATACTCCCGATTCAATAAGTTATTTACAACCAAAGCTACTTTGTGATGTTCGTTTATCTTCCAAGATAAGCGAGAATCAATTATAAAATCCCCCGATGTATGTTGTTCTCTCCACTGCACAATACCGGGATTAAAAAACATCGGCACGGTAGTTTCCAAAAATTCAAACGCATTGTCAATATTCTGCATGTGGCTGTTGTATCTAAAACTACCACCAAGCGACCAAGCTCTCCACGTACCTTGTAAATCAAACCGCACTAGATGCTGCAGTCTATATTTCAAGATGTTATTTGTAGCGTCAGAACTCGTGTTGGCATAAGTGACTTCGGTTGAATTCAAATCATTCCTGCGCGCATAAACCAAATCAGGTGTCAAACTTTCAGGTAATGTGTAAGTATATCCACCTAACAATTCAAACTTCACTGGACCAATCTTGCCTTCACCCATCACACTAATTTCGGCACCTCTTACGCGAGAATTACCCGTATTAATACTCTTGAAGCCGAATCCAAAAAGATTCTCAATGGTCGGCACGCTAGCCCACTGACCAAAAGTAAATTCGATATAATTTTTAAACTCTTGTTGGAATACAGCGATATCAGCAAAGCCCTTGAAGTTTCCAACTTTAAATCCTTGTTTGATTCCTATCTCAGCGTTGTAGGAAGTCTCTGATTGTAAATCAGGATTCGCATAAATTTTCACTGCACCTAAAGCAGTTACAATAAATTTCTCCGCAATGCTTGGGAATCTATAACCCTGACCGTACGATGCGCGCAGATAAGTGGCTTTAGCAAGTTTATAATTTAACCCTGCGCGAAAAACTGGTTTCGATTCTTTGGAACCGTTAATATCAAACATCTCATATCGCACGCCGCCACTCGCGTTTAGTTTCCCCCATTTTTTATCAACTTGAAAATAGGCCGCCTGATTTGTGGCTGTATTTTTTCCATCTTCATTACCACCCAAATAAAGCTCACCTCGAGAAAAAGTGCTAGTAACAGCGCCAATATTTGTTGTCAGATTTTTTATTCTCGAAGTATTCCACGTTTTCTGAAACTGATATTCTCCATAAAAAACATCACTAAAATTGCCTTGATTATTATCATTCTTATTGTCTAATGTTTGCCATCTTCCGCGTAATGAGTGCTTTTCTCCATCTCTTGGGGTATAAACAATAAATGGATCTACCGTACCGAGCGTTTGTTCGGTTCTTGTAGCGCTGCCTTTATAAGCTCCATACAATCCGCTGGTATTATTCTCCCAAATCAAGGTTGATAGTGAATTACTCAAACTCCAATTCGTATTGATTCCGTAGGATAATCCTACTACCTTCTTAGACTTATATCTCAAATTCACATTCATCCTTCCGCGTGTCTCTGCTTCATATCTATCCGCAGTGAAAGGATTGTAGCCATTTTTAAATTCACCTGTGATGGTATCACGCTGAGGCCCTAAATGGCCATCGCTACCTAGAAAATATCCTCCAATAACAAAATCAAGATTTCCAATTTTTCTCTTGTGAAGAAAACTTCCTCCTGTTTTCATTGGTATTCCAGACCAATATTTAGCTTCAGATGATTGGGGGGTGCTAAATAATCCATGAAAAACAGTCACTTGTGTTTCTGGTTTATCTCCAGGAAAAGCGGTGCGCATATTTATAGCTCCACTCAGCGCAGAGCTTCCATAAAGCACGCTTGATGCACCTTTGATTACTTCTACCTGCGAGAGATTTTCAATAGGTAAAAAGTCCCACGTTGGTTTTCCAGCATCACCGCTAATCATCGGAATGTCGTCCATTAGAATTTGAACTCTGCTTCCCGCTCCAAAACTATATCCACTTCCACTTCGTATTTGTGGCTCGTCATCGACAATAGCAACGCCTGGAGTTTGTTGTAAAATTTCGTCAATAGAATTTGAATTTTTATCTTGAATCAATTTAGGTTTCAGCACTTCCATACTTACCGTAACCTCACCTAAATCCTGTTCGAATTTTCCTGCCGACACTACAACTATATCAAGCACATCTTCGTTGGCAAGCAAAACAAAGTTCCATTCAACATTTCCTCCTGCTGCCAGGCCTACTTTAATCTGAGAAGGTGTCAAGCCAACATAACGAGCTTCAACACTGTATTCCCCGGGATTCAATAAAAAACTGTAGTTACCATCCACATCTGAAATCAACCGGAAAATTGCAGTGTTGCTTTGTGCTATTGAATCAACCAGCACAGCGCTAAGAGAAGCTCCAGGTATGGCTTCACCATCTCCATCCACTATCCTACCAAAGAGCCGAGCTTGTTGAGCACTTGATGAAAGTGAAATTACAATCGCGGAAACAATCGCTATTAAACGACGAAAAGTTATGACTTGAGCCATGTTTCTATTTGATGAATTCATAATGAGCAACAATAAGAAAAAAATATTCAATATTACAGACCCCTTAAATTGAACTTCATGCATTGAAAATTGCATCCTATTCCTTATTGACACCGTGTCGTTAGTAAAACCAAGGGGTTAGAGCACCCAGGAACTCAACCTTTTTAAGTTTGAAGCGTACAAAAGTTTGTTTTTGAATAACACTTAATCATCCACTACTATGAGACAGAATTTACAAAAAAGGGTACTACCAACTTTCTTTTGTACTGTGCTTTTTTTAATCACTCTAATAACTAGAGCTACTGATTTTACAGACAATTCCAAGAATTATTTGATCGAAAATTGCGGTCAAATCAAATCAACAAATTCCAATGATGCAGACGCTGTTTTGTACTTCGTGCATAGCAGCGACTTTTCCGTATTCATTAAATCAAATTGCATTTCATACCAATTTTTTGCAACTCAAGATGATGAAAATGCGACTGCTGAAACGCATCGAATTGATATGAGACTTATTGGTGCAAACCCAAAAGCGCTTAACACCCCTTCGAACGCGTCGGAATACACAGAATCATTTTACACAGAAAATTGTTCTGCCCCGATTCAGGCTTCCGCCTTTGGAAAAGTGACACTTTCTAGCGTATACCCAAACATAGACTGGATTATTTATACAACATCGAATGGATTGAAATATGATTTTATAGTTCATCCTGGCGGAAATCCAAATGACATACAAATTGCATTCGACAATGCCGATAATACGAGTATAAACGCTGCTGGGGGACTTGACATAATTTCCAAACTTGGAACAATCACTGAGGCTGCTCCAATTTCATTTCAAGGAAAAAGAAAAGTCAACAGTTCATTCAAAATTCAATCTAATCGCCTATCCTTCACTGTTGGTGCTTATAATACCAAAGAAGATTTAACGATTGACCCAGACGTACTTTGGACCACTTATTTCGGTGGTTCTGGATATGACGAAGTGACTTCAACATGCGTTGACGAAGAAGGAAATATTTATATAACTGGTTTTACCTCTGCAACCACCAATATCGCCAACGCAGGCTATCAGGTGACTTATGGGGGAGGTAACTATGATGCTTATCTAGCAAAATTCAACGTTGATGGACAACGTCTGTGGTGCACTTATTTTGGTGGATCACAAAGTGATTTTGGAAATGGCATTGCCATCGATGATAATGGTAGTCTGGTAATTATTGGAACTACATCTTCACAATCAAATATCGCGATTGATGGAGCGAATACAGTTTATGGTGGTGGATCGTATGATGCCTTCATCGCCAAATTCAGTGAATTGGGTCAACTCGAATGGAGCAGCTATTTAGGTGGCTCAAATGAGGATGAAGGAATTAGTGTAACATTCGCAGCCGATGGTTCCATTTCTGCATTGCTAAACACAAAGTCTACAAACATCTCTAGCACAGGAGAATTCCAAGCAAGCTATGGTGGCGGTGAAACTGATATGTTTATGTCATCATTTGATTCTGAAGGAGCTGCTACTTGGAGCACATACCTGGGCAATTCTGGAGAAGAAATCGCGGGAAATATTTCACATTCTGAAGAAGGATACATTCTAGTAAGTGGTTCTACATCTTCAGCTAGCAACTTAGCAATAGCAGGACAACAAACTACTTATGGCGGAGGTGAACATGATGGAATACTTATGCTATTCGAAGAATCTGGCATGATTGTCTGGTCAACCTACATTGGCGGACCAGCAGACGATCTTGCTCACGCCGCTTCTTTCAATAATTTCAATAAAATATATGTGAGCGGAAGCTCTGCATCAACTTCAGGTATTGCATCAGCAACAGCCGATCAATCAACCAATGCAGGCGGTGCATTCGATGGATACCTTGCGCAATACGATATGTCAGGTGATAAAATTTGGTCAACTTATATCGGAGGTGAAGGTCAAGACAAGGGATACGGAATCGCTGTCGACGAATTAAGCAATGTTTATATCGGTGGTATTACATCTTCCGAAAACAACATCTATGAAAACGGTTTCCAAGAGAGCAATGCCGGTGGAATTGATTTATTCTTTGCTTTCTACGATTCTTTAGGTGTAAAAAATTGGTCAAGTTATCTCGGCGGTGCTGGAGACGATCAAATGCGATCAATGTCAGCAGATGAGAATTCAAGAGTTGTCTTCGCTGGAATTACTGCCTCAACTGGAGTAGCATTCAACGGATGGAAAACAGATTATGCAGGAAGTGTAGATGGTTATTTTGGAAAAATTCAAGATTGCTATAACCCCTACGTAACGGTTGACCTTCTAGGCCCAACGGATTTTTGTGAAGGTGAGAGTATTGGTTTGTCGGTAGGTGGGGCAGATTCATTCCTTTGGAGCACAGGCGATACAGCAACCGTAGTTACAGTGGATACAACAATGACTGTTTATGTTATTGGAACAATGCTGGCTACTGGATGTAAGGGCGTTTCGAACGTAATAAATCTAAACATGCTAGAAGCGCCAGACGTTTCTGCATTTCCCGGTGGACCTACAGAATTTTGCGGTAGTGGAAGTGTTGAGCTTACGGCTGAATCAACCGATGAGGTGACATTCACATGGAGCACATCAGAAA
>JBIIBU010000001.1:0-35769 GCA_044239235.1 Flavobacteriales bacterium | reverse complement strand
AGCCTCTTAGATGATTCGATTCCTAACTGTTGACAGATTTTCCAAGAGTTTCTTAGAGCGCAATTGAATAGAATAATCAGTGTGGAAACGGTGATTTTGTAAGAAGGTAACTTGGATTTTATCCCAGGTCAATCTGTCTGACATTTCTCCTGCGCTGCACAATTCGGAGTAAAGCTGTTGTTCTATTTCGTCGAAATCATCTCTACCTAAATAGTCAAGATCAGCATCACAAAGTATTTGTTCTAATAAAGAATTGGGCTCCTGAGGCATTTTGGTAGCCATAATACACCCAATTATTTGCTCTTTGATGTCGCCGTCTAGTGAGGAGTTGAGAGCGTATTCGAGGAATATTTCAGAACTTTTCTCCTCGTGCCCCTTTCTTACATGAAGATAACCTGTGTCATGAAAAAGTGCGGCAATCTTGAGTATTAGAATCTCAGTAGTGCCTAAATTGTGAGACAGGGCAAGCTTTTCAGCCGTATTGATAACATCCAAAGTGTGATGAACATTGTGATAGGTAAACGTAGGATTAAGCTCAAAAGTGAGTTTGTTTACCACTACTGGATATGCTCTCAGAAAAAATTCTTCCAATGATTTCATTCAATAGAACTATGGCGCTAATTTAGCCTTTTAACTCGATTATACAATTCTTATCCATGAATACGATACTCTTTCCTTGCGATTTCCACAATGACAGCCACATAGCACTGCACCATGCTGCGTTTTTAGCCGAGAATATGAATGCCGAAATTCTTATGCTTCATATCGTAGGAGACGAGAACGAAAGTCAATCAAAGCTTCCAGAAATGGATCTTTGGAAATCGAAATTGCAAAGCGTATTCTCTGGCTCAATCAGAACAAGTGTTGAAGAAGGAAATTTCAAATCCGATATCGGTGCAATAGCCGCTCGAGAAAAGTGTAAGCTAGTAGTTATGCCCACGCATGGTATAAGAGGATTGCAACACCTACGAGGCAGTGATGCCTTGAGAGTGGTATCCAACTCGCATATTCCTTTTGTTGTGGTGCAGCAAAGAGAAATGCGTGAACATGGATATAAGAATATCGTTGTTCCAATCCAATTTAGACCACAAGTAATCGATGAAGCGAAATACTTTATTTCATTAGCAAAACAGTTTAATTCAAAAGTGTATTTCATTGCAATGAATGAAAATGCCGCGAATTTTAATCAGAAGATAGTTGATGATGTATTGCAGCTTTTCAAAGAGGAGAAGATTGAATGCGAATTAGAAATTGTTACTACCGCAAGTGGATTTAATAAACATGTGGTTCGCTTTGCCGGCAGTGTAGACGCGGATTTGATTTGTTCTGTGAATTTTGCTTATGAATTCCTATACACTCTTTTCCCAAGAACAGAAGAAGAAAATTTGATTTACAACGACGCTCAAATTCCTGTGATGCTAATCACCCCGGAAAAACGAGAAGACGGAATGGAATACCTAAGCTTGATGTGGCACTAACAAACGACTGGTGACTAGTGACCGATGACTAGTGACCGATGACTAGTGACTGACGACTAGTGACCAGTGACCTGCGACTGAGTTCTTTTCATTTGGGTGCATTGGCGTTCACTTGTGTTCACTTGTTTTAACTACCAAACTATCAAACTACCTCCCGAACTAGCTCTTTCGAACAAACTTGGTTAAGATAACGATGGACTGACCGTCGATTTTACCTTCGATGTGTTCAATATTGTCGGCTACAACACGAATATTCTTCACTGCTGTTCCAACTTTGGCGTCAACTTGAGAACCTTTTACTTCTAAGGTTTTGATGAGAACAACGTTGTCGCCCGTTTGAAGAACGGCTCCGTTGCAATCTCTGTGAAGTTCGACTTCTGATGAGTTCTCATGATCTCCAGTTGCTTTTGCCCAAGCCAAATTTTCATCGCTCAAGTACAACATGTCTATTGCATCCGCAGCCCAAGTTTCGTTGCGAAGACGGCTTAACATGCGCCAAGCAACAACTTGTACCGCTGGCACTTCACTCCACATGCTATCGTTAAGGCAGCTCCAATGATTGTTGTCTAAAGCTTCTTTCTTATCCAATTGAGCTAGGCATTTGTCGCATACTAAGATGGAATCATCATCAGTTTGGTTAGAATGTGGCGGCACTTCATAAACAGAAAGATTGCTAGTTGATTTGCACAGTTCGCAAGAATTGTTGCTTCTGTTTTGGAGTGTTTTTTCTACGCTCATGGTGTTGCATGTAAAGAATTAGCCGGCAAATCTAGTGTTTTGATATTGATTATGAAAGTAGAACGGTTTTAGATAAGACGATAACCTACCTGTGATTCGGTTTTTTTTGAATTAATAGTTGTACATACAACTAAAAATTATACATTTGTATTCGAGAAGAAAGAAATGGCTTCAATAGAACACGAAATAAAGCAGACAAAGCATTTGGATGATCATCTAAAGGCAAATCTGAATATTATGTTTACAGCGAATTGGCTGCACAATAAAATTTCAGCCAATCTTAAACCATTCAATATTACCCCAGAACAATTTAACGTCTTGAGGATATTGAAAGGAAGCCATCCAAGAGAAATGTGTCAGAAGGATATTCTTTCTCGCATGGTAGCCGCGAGTTCTAACATAACTTTATTAATAAAGAAGCTTTCTGCCAAAGGACTAATTAAAGTTCAGTCTTCCGTGGAGGATAAAAGACTGTATAGAATCAATATCACAAAGTCAGGATTAGACTTGTTGATCAAAATAGAGAAAGACTTTGTAGCTAAGAAAGTAAACTACAGCAATCTTAGTGTGTCAGAAGCCTTTCATCTTAACGCGTTATTGAATAAACTAAGGGAGTAATTCTCTTTCCTAAATAGTTGTATGTATAAGTAAATTAACACGATTAAAATTCAAAAAATGAACACAAAATTGACTTTCAAACAAAGCGTTACTGCAGGTGCAATCGCTGGTGCGGTATCTCTAGTAATCAACGCCGTTATATTTTTCATCTTCCACGCAGCGGGCGTATTGACAGATGATATCATGATTCAGCCAAATCAACCACTTACCATTGTTCCAATTATATTGTCAAGTGTAATGCCCTCTATAGTCGGTGCTTGCGTGTTTTTTCTATTCGAGAAATTCGCAAAGAATGGATACAAAGCGTTTTCAGTTCTTGCAATTATTCTTTTGGTATTGTCATTTATGAATCCATTTATGGGCATTCCGAATGTAACAGTGGGTTATGCTATTGTACTCAACGTGATGCACGTAGTAGTAGCAGTTTCATTATTGTATTTCATCAAAAGAGCAAAGAAGTAATACTCTAGTGCACTACCAAACTACCAAACTACCGCACTATCAAACTATCAAACTCTCTACCCCACGAACTCTCTACCCCACGAACTCTCTACCCCACGAACCCCACAACCCCACGAATTTTCCCTATCTTAGCGCTGTAACCATTCAAGCGCATGTCAAAGAATATCAGTAAGCTCTCCGGCAGGAAAGGGCTTGAGAACAACCTGTTCGAACGTCTAGGTCAGGCCGCAGCTGCTACTGGCACTCCTGATATAGAAACACTCGATGCCATTCGAGAAGAATTTCTTGTTGGAAAAGCTACCGTATACGGGTCAACCTCTTTCTACGATTTCCTTCGCCCAGAGAATCAAGGCAAAAAAGTGTATGTATGCAATGGAACAGCTTGTCTATGCGCCGGGACTCAAGATGCTCTTCACAAAAAATTAGAAGCACAATTTGATGCGAATGAAATAGGGGAAATGTGCTGTCTCGGACGTTGTCACGAAAACAGCGCATTCCACTGTGATGGTAAGAATTTCTCAGGAAGTGATATTGATTCTTTTGATAGAAAAAATAAAAAAGCCACACAAGAAACTTACAATGTGGCTTATAAAGGAACAGCTATTCTCACTGCTGAATATCCAGAAATTGATGAGTACTATTCAATTTGGAAAGACTGTCTGAAGAAGACGCCTGATCAATTGTTGGTAGAAATAAAAAGTTCTGGACTCCGCGGCCGTGGTGGCGCGGGCTTCCCAATGGGCTTTAAGTTGGAGTCTTGCAAAAACACAGTAGATGATGAAAAATACATCGTCTGTAATGCAGATGAAGGCGACCCGGGCGCATACTCAGATCGATATATAATGGAACAACGCCCGCATCATCTTCTCATGGGAATGATGATAGCTGGATATGTTATCGGTGCTAGTTATGGTGTAGTGTACATCCGTGGCGAATACCCAGAGTCTGTTGAGATCATTCGAGATGAAATCAACAAACTCGTAGATAAACACCTGATAGGAGAGAACATTCTCGGTTCTGGTTTCACATTTCGATTTAAAGTTATAAAGGCACAAGGTGCCTATATCTGCGGTGAAGAAACAGCGCTGCTTTCATCCATCGAAGGACAGCGTCCTGAAGTACGTGTTCGCCCTCCGTATCCCACTCAAAAAGGTTTGTTCGACAAACCCACAGTGGTTAACAACGTGGAGAGCTTGGCGAACTTGCCATTCATTATAAAAAATGGCGGTGCTGCTTATGCTGCAATAGGAACCGCTAAATCAAGCGGTACAAAATTGATTTCACTGGATAGTTACTTCAATTCCCCTGGAATTTATGAAGCGGATATGGGAACACCCTTATCTGTTGTTATCAATGAATTTGGAAAAGGCTTTAAGTCTGACGTGAAGGCAATGCATATTGGCGGACCGCTTGGTGGTCTTGTTCCTCTCGAAAAGATTGATGCCCTTTCTATCGACTTCGATTCGTTTGCCAAAGAAGGTTTTCTTCTTGGTCACGCATCCGTAGTCTGCATACCACAAGACTTTCCTATCATTCGTTATATCGAACATTTGTTTCAGTTTACCTCTCACGAAAGCTGTGGCAAATGTTTTCCTTGTCGTCTAGGTTCGAAGCGCGGAGCTGAATTGCTCAGCAAAGCAGCTGATGGAAAACTTAAGATTGACAGAGAACTTTTCACAGATTTGATTACTACAATGGAGATTGGATCTCTGTGCGCACTAGGTGGTGGACTGCCTCTTCCAGTGCGCAACGCAATGAAGTATTTTGATGCTGAATTGAAACAGTATTTCGAAAATTAATTCAGGTTTAATTCGAAAATCGGGAAAAAATGAAAGTCATGAATCACAGCACAGACACGGAATCAAAGGGCCCTCGCAAGATTGCCTATGTCAATAATGTGCCTTACGATATACAAGATGGTGAAACGATTTTGTCTCTGCTGAAACGAAATTTCGGTAAAGATGCAGTCCCAACTTTATGCGATGCGCCAAACCTTGATCCATTTGGATCGTGTCGTGTATGCAGCGTTGACGTGTCGCTTGCTCAAGATGGACCAGCAAAAGCTCAAGCCTCTTGTCACACTCCCGTGATGCCTGGATCTTACATTTATCCGGATTCAAATCGTATTCAAAAATTAAGAAAAAATATAGTGGAGTTGGTACTCACAGACCACCCACTTGATTGTTTGACATGTGAAGTAAATAACAATTGCGAATTACAAACAGTGGCTGCACGCGTTGGTATTCGCGATGTACGTTATCCTAAAGGAGAAACGCATTTGGATAGAAAGAAAGATAAGAGTCATGCATACATGACATCTGATTTTTCAAAGTGTATTAACTGTTTCCGTTGCGTTCGAGCTTGTGATGAAGTACAAGGTGAAATGGTGCTTAGCATGGCGGGACGCGGTTTTGACAGCCACATTGTAAAAAGTTTCGAGTCTAATTTTAAAGAATCAGATTGTGTAAGTTGTGGCGCTTGTGCTCAAGCTTGTCCTACATCCGCGATTAGCGATATTTTCGAATCTAAGTCTGTAGCCGCAGACGAAAAAGTGCGCACTGTATGCACATACTGCGGCGTTGGTTGTAATCTTGAAGTGGCTGTATCTGGTGGAAAAATCAAATCAATACAAGCACCGTATGACGCAGAAGTAAACCAAGGTCACACATGTTTGAAAGGGCGTTTTGCATTTTCATTTTATAATCACCAAGATCGTTTGCGAACTCCTCTTATTCGTAAAAATGGAGAATTGGTCCCGGCTACATGGGATGAAGCATATGATTACATCGCGTCAGAATTAACTAGAATCAAAACCGATTTCGGTCCAGATTATATCGCAGGTATTTCTTCTGCACGTTGCACAAATGAAGAGAATTATTTAATGCAGAAATTTATTCGCGCCGTAATCGGAACGAATAATATTGATAGTTGCGCACGTGTGTGCCACTCTCCAACTGCTCTAGGAATGCAGCGCACATTTGGAACAGGTGCAGCGACCAATTCAATTATTGATTTGAAGTACACCGATTGCATAATGGTAATCGGCGCTAATCCAACAAGCGGACATCCGGTAACAGGTGCGAAATTGAAGCAGTTTGCAATGAAGGGAACGAGCATCGTTATCGATCCTCGTAGAACAGAATTAGCAAAGTATGCAACGTATCATTTGCAACTGAAGCCAGGTACAAATGTGGCGATGTTAAATATGCTTCATTACTTCATTATCAGCGAAGGATTGGAGGATAGGTCTTTTATTGAAAACAGAACAGAAGGCTTTGAAGATTTCAAAAATCACGTTCTGAGTTTTGATATTGATGAGTTGTCTCGCATCACTGGAGTGGATAAAGAACTCGCACGCAAGGCTGCTATTGCTTATGCAAAAGCACCGAATGCAATGAGTTTCCACGGACTAGGAGTTACTGAACATTCACAAGGAACATACACCGTAATGTTGATTGCGGATCTTGCGATGATAACAGGCAACATAGGTAGACGTGGAGTAGGAGTTAATCCACTTCGAGGACAAAATAATGTGCAAGGGGCAGCAGATATGGGATGCCAACCTCACCAAGGAGCTGGTTACCACGATGTGACGAATCCAGAGTTGCACAATATGTATCAAGATTTTTATCAAGCAAAATTGCCATTGCACATCGGATATAAAATTCCGCAGATGTATGAGGCCGCGATTGATGGAAAGTTGAAGGCAATGTGGCTCATGGGCGAAGACAATGTACAGACCGATCCAAACACGAATTATGTGAAGAAGGCTTTGAATAATTTGGACCTTTTGGTAGTGCAAGAAATTTTCATGACAGAGACAGCAAAGATGGCTCATGTTGTATTGCCAGCTGCTTCATTCTTAGAAAAATCGGGAACATTTACAAATGGCGAAAGACGCATTCAACGCGTTCAACGCGTAGTGGAACCAATTGAAGGAACAAAAGCGGATGGACAAATTGTTTGTGATATTATGAATAAGATGGGCTATGCTCAAGGTGATTATAGTCCAAAAGAATTGCTTGAAGAGATTTCTCAAATAGTTCCATTCTTCGCTGGTGTGAAGTGGGATGAGTTGGGAGAAAATGGAAAGCAATGGCCAGTCTTAAAGGATGGTACTGATACGGAAATTTTACATACAGGCACATTCAAAAGAGGAAAGGGAAAGTTTGAAAAAGCTACTTGGAAAGAAACTCAGGAATTAGAACAAAACGCTAGCGATTTTCCATACATACTTACCACGAATAGAGAGCTCGAGCACTACAACTGCGGCAGTATGACGCGCCGAACAAATAATGCGCTCATATTGAAAGAAGATGTTCTGATTATTAATCCTGACGATGCCAAATCTCATTTAATCAATGAAGGCGACATGGTATGTGTCATTAGTCCTCGAGGAAAAATTGACGTGAAGGCGCGCATTTCTGACGAAGTCAAGCCAGGTATTTTATCTTCTACATTCCATTTCCCTGAAGTGAAAATGAATGATCTGACATCAAATGAAAGGGACAGTGAAGCAATGTGCCCTGAATACAAAGTAGTGGCAGTGAATATACGCAAATCGAAAGGGCAGTTCAAGCAAGCTCATTGAGTGCACCCAGATTAAAAAGTGCACCCAAATTAAACCAAGTGCACCCGAATGCACCCAAATGAAAAAATGCACTCAAATGATTTTCATTTGATTCGAAAAGAAGTTTTCAGTAATTAGTCACTAGTCGTTGGTCACCGGTCATTGGTCGTCGGTCACTAGTCACCATTCACCAGTCGTTATTGTTTCCACTTGAGTTCGTTTGTGCTCAATTTTTTCCATTTCATGTCTCATTTTTATCACTTTATGACACGGGGGTTTTAGTTATATTTGATTCTAGACGAGTAGACTAAATACTCGTTATTTCTCTAACCTTTAATAATTCTAATTATATGTTAAACTTCTTTTCAGCAAGCACACGTATGGTCAATACGCGAAGAGGTGTTATGGAATGTATGGAAATCGCGATGGGCGATGATTATTCTGATTCTGACTTGATAATTTTACACGCTTCTATTGGACATAATTTTTCTGAACTTATAGACCAAACCCGACTTATGGCCCCAAAGGCGCGGGTGCTAGCGGCTTCGTGTTGCGGAGTTGTTGGTCGCGAAGGCGTAAGTGAATCGATGAAAGATATAGCTATGATGGCTATAAAGGGAAAGGAATTTGCCGTAGCGCATGTTGATGAAATATATGGACATAATTCGTTTGAAAAGTGTCTCGAGATGGCCAACTCGATGAAAAAGGATTCTCCTGATATCAATATGATTTATTTTTTGGGATCTGGAATTGATATAGCAAATGACAGATGCATCGAAGCCTTCGAATCTGTTTTTGGTCCAGAGGTCACCATTTTTGGAGCGACCTCTTCTGACAATATGAAAGGGTATATAAGCTTTCAGGCGGTTGACGATAAAGTTATGGAGCACGGTGCATACGCAGTAGGATTTGCTGATAAATCATTATCTGTTGAAACACAAGCTACACATGGATTTGTGGCTGTTGGTGAACCACTAGTTGTTACCAAATCTACAGGACACATTATACATGAGCTAAATGGCAAGCCAGCTTGGGAAGAGTATCTTAATCGATTAGGCTTACCTCAAAATTCTACTTGTGGCGACTCCATTCCAATAGGCGCTCTGGGCGAGAAATTGTCTCCAGAATTAGCAAAGGAATATGGAAATGACCACATTCTTCGCGTTGTAACAAAGCATGAAGGTTCGGATATGTACTACGCAACCGAATGTTCAGTCGGTACTAACCTTTGGCTCACTACGCGCGATGAAGATTTGATATTTAGTGAAATGGACAGAATGGTGCAGGATATGGTTTCCCGTTCAAATGGAAGGACACCTGTCGCTGTATTTCATGCCGACTGTCTTGCTCGTGGAAGATTCCTTTTCAATAGAATTATCAAAGAAGAATTGGTAGGAAAAATGCAATTTCCATTTTATTCAAATGGTGAATGTCCTCCTTGGTTGGGTATGTATGGATTTGGTGAGTTTGCTAGGCTTGGTGGTAAGAATACTTATCATAATTATACTACCGCGCTTTATGTGATATATCGATAGGTCAGAATGAGCACTGCGCCATCATATGAGGTTTTGTTGCAGCAATACCGAGAATTGCAACTGCGAGTTACTCGTTTTTCTTTTGTTGAACAACAGTTGATCAATACTAGAGATCGTATGGATCATGAGCTAGTCATGTATCGTCGGCTGAGTAATTTTAATGTGTTAGCCCTTAACGAAATCTCTGAACAAGAGTTTTTTAAGCGCATTGCAGAAGCTATAGTAGATATATTCGAAGTTGAGGCTGGAGTATTTCACATTAGGAGAATAAACCAGAAGCAGAGCTTTCAATTGGTGCACGAGGGACTTGAATTAGAACCGGAACAACTATCTATCCTCGGCGCGGAAATTTCATTAATAGGAGAAGTTCTACCTCACAATTCAGTAATCAATTTTATAGACATAGATCGCAGTAGGTATAATATTCTCAGTAAATTTTCGAGCGGGCTCTGCTATCAATTCGATGACGAAGAGTCGGGCTACGTAATGTCCTTGATGGGATTAATTAGCCAACCTAGCGCACCCTTATATGGGGCGATTGAAGAAAGACATCAAACATTTTTTAATGTCTTCATCAATCAGGTGATAAGCATTGTTTCGAATAGAAGAAAAAGTGAGAGAATTCAAGATCAAATCAACAAAATTTCGGAGTCTGAACTTGAGTTGAAGAAGCTCTCAATGATTGCAACGAAAACTCGAAATGGTGTTGTCATAACTGATTCTCAAGGAAGAATAGAATGGGTCAATGCCGCCTTTACAACTATAACAGGGTATGAATTCGATGAAGTCATAGGGCTTAAACCAAAAGATTTTCTTCAAAGACCGGATGTCGATCAAGATGCTCAAACACAAATCCGAGAAGCTCTTTGGAGAAATGAACCAATAGAAGTAACCATCCAGAATTTTACAAAATCAGGATCGACTTATTTTAATAATCTTCAGATTACTCCTATTCTCGACGATAAAGGGGCGCTTGCAAATTTCATTGCTATTCAAAGAGACATCACTAAAGAAAAACGTTTCCAAGAAGATTTAATGCATGTCAATTCAAAGTTTGAATTGATAACAAGAAAGGCGAATATTGGAATTTGGGAATGGGACGCCTTAACATATCAAGCGATTTGGAATGATGTACTGCGGGCTCAATATGGATTGAATGAAGAGGATGAGACAAGGAACTTTGCAATGCTTTGGCGAGAAGCTATTCATCCTGAGGACAAAAGTTTCGCCATAGAAAGCTCAGAGAAACTTGTTAATGGACTTTCTGAGTTTGAAGAGATGGAATATAGAATCATCCGCAGAACTGATGATGCAGTGCGAATTTTGAGTTGTCTTACAATTGCTGAAAGAGATGCGAATGGCAAGCTTCAGCGGTTAATCGGTAGCTCAACGGATGTTACAGATTTGAGAAATTGGCAAAGTGACATCATAGGAAAAAATGAGGAGCTCAAGAAAATTAACTCTGAATTAGACAATTTCGTTTACCGTGTATCACACGACTTACGTTCACCTCTCCTCGCTATAAAAGGGTTATTCTCCTTGATTTTTGGAAGTAAAAAACTGGATGCAGAAATTCTAGAATACCTCAACCTTGCTGAAGGAAGTGTGAATAGATTGGATGAAACAATTCAGGAAATTCTTGAATACTCGAGAAATAGCAGATTGGCGATTCAGTATGAAGAGTTCGATGTTTTGGATATAGTGAATGAAGTTTATACCGATTTGAGGTTCTCTTCTGAAAAAGACTTGGAATTTAAAATCGTAGCCGATTGCGCTACTTTGATTTTTTCGGATAAAACCCGAATCAAAGTTCTTTTCAAAAATCTTTTGGGGAATGCATTTAAATATAGAAAGAAAAATATCGAAAATCCTTATGTGCATTTTACTATGAATAGGGATGCTGAAACTATTTATTTTGAAATCAGTGACAACGGAGAGGGAATTTCAAAGCTTAGTTTGAGTAAGGTGTTTGATATGTTTTATAGAGGCACTACGACTAGTGTAGGCACAGGCTTAGGTCTTTATATTTGTAAAGAAGTTGTAAGTAATCTGAATGGCACTATTCAAGCTGAATCGGAACAAGGTGTAGGAACAACCATGTTGGTTTCATTACCAGCGTATAAACACGGATGAGGGATATGAAAGTTTTACTAATAGACGATGATGATATTTTCAATTTTGTGCATAAGCGCATTATTGAAAATGTGGATAGCGATATAGAAGTTGTTGTGCACAATTCATGCCCTAAAGCTTTAGACTATTTGGCAAATTGTGGAGATTCATTTCCTGATTTTATCTTTCTTGATATTAATATGCCAGAGATGAATGGATTTGAATTTCTTGATTCCACTTCGCAATTGAGTCAAGAAATTAGAGAAAAATTAAAAGTGTTTTTTGTTAGCTCTACATTGAATGATGCCGATGTTCAAAAAGCACATTCTTATCCGATGGTTATTGGATTTCAGGACAAACCATTAAATGAAGCAGTGATCACTAAATTGCTCACGAATAAATAGATTCGAAGGTCTTCTTCTTTTTTTCTATCTTGCGCCTACCTTAACCTTATTGGAATGAGAAGATTAGCGATTCTTTTGGCTTTCGTATTGGGCGTTTCAACGCATATTGTAAGCCAAACAACTGTGAAAAAAGTGGTGCTCCAAGCATTTTGGTGGGACTATTACAACAGCAACTATACAGATCAATGGGCTAATTATTTGGCCGAATTAGCTCCTCGTTTAAAGTCAATGGGTATTGACGCTATATGGATTCCCCCAACTCCCAAAAATGAAAGTCCATACTATGTAGGATACGCTCCATTTGATCATTATGATCTCGGTGATAAATTCCAAAAAGGGTATACACGTACTAGAATGGGAACGAAAGATGAATTGCTCCGAATGATTGCAATAATGCATGCAAATGGAATAGAAGTAATTCAAGATGTTGTTCTCAATCACGTCAATGGCGCTGGAAGTGCCAATGGCGCTGGAGGTTACGACCCGAATAGTTATTCGGTTGCTACCAACGGTGGATATAAGAATTTTCGATATGTAAGTTATAATACGAGTGCTACTGTCGAGACACAATCAAATTATTGGGCTCGAAACGGAAGATGGCCAAAGAACTACACAGATTTTTATCCCAATGCGAATAACAATTGCACCACTGGAGATATTTGTGCTGCTTATTTCGGCCCAGACATCTCTTATGAAAGCAATTCTTTTGGAGTAAGCTCAAATGTAGTCGGACACAACCCTGCGCAAACCTCAAATTACATGCGCAATGGCGGTCGAAATTGGATTACTTGGATGAAAAAGCAAACGGGTGTGGATGGCTTCCGCTGGGATGCCGTAAAGCATTTTCCAACTTATATTCAAGAAGATTATAGTTACAATTTAAAGTACACTCTGCCTACATGGGCTAAAGGAAATCAATCCATGTTCAACGTTGGTGAATGGGTGGGAAGTAAAACTGAATTGGACAACTATGTGAATTCAATTGCTGCTCCAACCGGTGAGAAAATGATGGGCACATTTGATTTCAATTTGCGAGGATTTGATCCAAATGGAGGACTATATGGAATGGTAATGGGCATGGGTAATTTCAATATGTCAACTCTTCCTGGAGCTCAGCAAAATGAACGTGTGGCTTATTATAGTAATACGAATACATACGTACATAGAACAGTACCTTTTGTAAATAATCATGACACGTTTCGACCAACATTAAGCGCAAGCGGGAACTATACAGGTTGGAACTCATCGAATGAGCTTTCCCCCCATATAACACCAACAGAACCACGCATGTCAACGGCCTATGCAGTTATTTTTGCGATGGATGGTAATCCTCAAATTTTCTTTGAAGATTTATTTGATATTGGAACAAATGGCAATCGATATAATCATGATCCAAAATCATCTACTCAGTTGCCAGTCCGCTCAGATGTGCAGAATTTGATTTGGTGTCATCAAGCTCTAGATTTTAAATCAGGAGCTTATCAAGTTCCTCATTCAAGTGCTGATTATCTAATTATAGAAAGAGCTGGTAAAGCAATTATTGGCATAACAGATAGTTGGAATACTTGGCAGAACCAATGGATCTACACCAACTTTACGCCAGGCACTGTCCTTAAGGATTATTCAGGGGCAAATGGAACTGCAACCGTGACTGTTGATGCGAATGGCTGGGTTCAAATTAATACACCACCTGTTGATCCTTCGCTCAATATCGCAGGACGACATGGATACAGTGTTTGGGCACCCGTAGGAAAGGATGGAGCAGTATATACTCCATCTCGACCAACCGCTACAACACAAGAGTGGGAAATGGCGAATGATCTTGGGGATAAACATGCAAGTTCTCTTACACAAGGAGGATCAATACCTGCATCATCTACAAACTTTAGAACGGTAGGTAAAATCTATGTGGAATTAGGGAAACAAGTGACGTATATTTTGTATCCAACAAACGCAACAAAAAGTCTGTATGTAGGTCTTTATAATAACGCAGGAACATTGTTGTCTTCTAAAGTAGGAACAGGCACGCTGACGGGGTTATATACACCAAATTATACCGGCTGGATTACCATTAAAGTGAGAAATAATTCGTCGTCCAACCCAGCACAGAACTGCTATGTAAACGTGACATACACGGCTCCGCAGGTAGTCCTTTCTACAAGTTCATTAATGGCTACTAATGAGGTTTCTATTTGGTCTGGAAATGGCGGAAATTCAGATTGGAGATGCGGCGAAAACTGGGAAGATGGCGTAATACCTACTGAAGAGAAAGATGTAATTATTCTTGGGACTGCTTTTCCGCAACCAGCTATCAATGGCGACGTAGAGATTAGTAATCTAATAATCGAAGAAAACGCACACATCTTTTTACAAGGAAATCTTATTGTCAATAATGGTTTGGATAACCTAGGCGAAATCACCGGTCAAGGAAGTGTAATGGTCAATTCAACCCTTGTTAATTTGCAAGGAATGACGACTGCTCAATTCAGTTTGTACCCTAATCCAACATCAGGTGATGTAAACCTTATTGTGAATGGAAATTTTGATGTTAATCAAACTTTTCAGATTGAATTGATTTCTCCAGATGGCAAGTTGATTACGACGTTAAAGGGTGATTTAACCTCTGTGTCGACAGATTTATCTGGTGCTATAAATGATTGTGCTAATGGTGTTTATTTCGTTCGCGTTGTTTCGAATGATGCACAAATGATACGATTGGTAAAAGAGTAATCAACCCATGTAAAAGACCATACCGGTAAAAAGAAATCCGATTCCTAATGTGGTGAGACCATACAAACGTTCAGCGCACCAAAGCGCAGGCTCAAGAACTCATGAGTTTCTTTAACACCATCCAGAGCTTAATATTAAACGACCGACCTCTCTACCCCACCACCACACTACCTATGTCTTTTCATCCTCATGCCATCTGGCGCATCTCCTGATTTATTGATTCTGTATTTGAAGCTAAGCATGAAATACTGACCAATAATGTTAGTTGTTGATTGACTTAAATAGTTCAGTTCACTCGTTCTTGAAACACCTGTGTTTCTATCCAAGATGTCAAACGCATACATCGTCAATGCATAGCGATTTCCTGCCCCAAAATAGTACGAAGCGGAACCTTGCACCATAGGTACTTGTATGCTTCCTCCGAAATTTTGTGAAGTATAATTACTCACGTTTCCTTTGATGCTGATACTCCAGTGTTCACTAGGATTATAGCTCAATGAACCGAAATACGCTAAATTCATAAATGAGTTGGAGCCGTTCAAGGTATTGTTTTTCGTGTCCGTCAATTCTATATTTCCTCCAATTTCTGCGTCAATAATCTCCTTCTTTCTATTGTCGAAACTAAGGGTATAGGTTTGCTTGTAAGTATTAGAATAACTTAATTGATTGTTGAGAGAGACCATTGATCTCGTTATATCACCGGAAGCCTCAATGTGAATATTTGTTCCAAGTTTTCGAATGGGTGTTGAGAAATCTAAGCTTAGCTCACTGTAGTAATAATGAGGACTGTTGATAGGCTGCACGATTTGAGATAATTGTTGGTCATACCTACGAGAAGAAATGATTTTATTTTTTATGTACTCAGAGTAGAAGCCAATATAAAAATTCGTGAAAGAAAACTGATCGAAAATCATCCATGAAAAATCTAATTCATGGTTTTCTTCAGGTATGAGCATATTATTTCCAAGATATACTTGCTGCGGATTTGAATTGTCAAGTGCACTATATAGTTGAGATGCGGAAGGAGCTGTAATTCCACTTCTATACCGCGCACTCACTCTTCTTCCTGTCTTGTATTCATTATTGAAAGAAATTTGTGGAAGCCAATAATTGAAATTTCTAGATCCTGTAAGTGTGAGCGAATCATTGCTGGAAAAAGATTCCAAACGATTTGATGAATAGGTTAGACTAACGTTGAATCGTTTGTCTTTGCTGTTTTTGAAGAAACTTAATTTTTGGTCTACTGTCTGCAGTGTTCTTTCAAATGGATATTGTAGCACTACATCATTTGTTTCTCCAGAAATCTGCATGTTTTGAGTTCGATCTTTCGTGGCCACATTCAAGTTTCCTTTCAATTCATAAGAAAGACGGAAGTCCCTGAATACTTTTCTCGTGATATTCCCAAGCGCTTGATAATTCAATGCTTTATCATGATTATTTTGAAATTGATTGATGAAATAAGTGCTGTCTAATTGAGAAAAATACTGCTCGTTTGTCCAATCATTATCATCGCTACCGTCATTGTAATTTGTGGTTGCTTGAAATCTAAGTACATCCCATTTTCCGCTCAGTGTTTTGAAATAGTTCATATCACCGGATGCATTTAACTGATTGCTCGACGATTTAGAATCTCGTGTCAACTTTTGAAAAACATCATTCTCCAATAGATTACTGATTGAATTACCAGAGGAGTTTGCGCTGTTGTAGGATGCGCTTGCTTTAAAGGTGATGACTTGCGTGCTATCAATCTTGAATCGAATATTAGAATTTAATGCATGGGTGAAATTCTGTTTGTTTGTCGAAGAAGTATTGTTTTGTTTGAATGAGGATTCTCCAAGGAAATTTTGAGTTTCGCTTGTTTCATTCAATAATTGATCAACTCCATTTCCCATGTAACTGAAATTGAAACGTCTGTTTTTTACAGGTTCATAAGTGAAATTTAATCCACCAGCACCGGACGTGTTCAACCCGTATATTTTTTGACCGAAATTAATAGGTGTATCGTTACCTAAACGAAAGCCTCCTCCCATCATACTGCCCATTCCTCCTTGGAAATCCACGTAGTCATTGATGCTGAATCCAAATTCATTTACGTTGTTCAACATACCCAACATTGCGAATTGATGGGTAGGGTCAAAGCGATAGGCTTTAGCGGAACCTTTATATCTGCTGTCTGTTCCTGCACCTGCTGTTATGTCGCCGAACCATGCATTTTTTTTGTCTTTTTTTAAAGTGAGATTGATGGTTTGTTCTCGCGTTCCATCATCCACACCAGTTAATTCGCTTTGATCTCCCCGGCCTTCATAGACTTGAACTTTATCGATAGCGTCAGCGGGAATATTCTTTGTGGCAACTGTAGGATCACTGCTGAAAAATTCTTTGCCATCAACTAATACTTTTTGCACGTCTTGGCCTTGTGCCTTTATATTGCCTTGGTCGTCGACTTGCACTCCAGGTAATTTTTTTAATAAATCCTCAGTGCTTGCATCGGGTTGTGTCTTGAATGAATCTGCTCGGTATTCGAGCGTGTCACCATTCATTTTTATTGGAATGGCTTCAGCCTCGATATTGACTACATCCATATCGAAAGCGCGATTTTTTAATTGAAAAACTCCAAGATTATCGCCTGATTCTGCAGTGACTTTTAGAACTTTATAGTATGTTTCATAACTTGTCAAAGCGCATTGAATCAAGTAATCTCCATTCGTCACCGATTTGATTATGAAGTAACCATTCTCATCGCTCATTGCGAAGTATTGAAAGGTTGAATCTACCGGAGAAAGCAATGAAACTGAAACGTAGGGTAATGTTTCGTTTGATTCGTTGATTACAGTGCCGCTCAGATTATTCTGAGAAAAACCCATTAGACTAATTAGAGCAAAAGCAATGACAAGAATTTTTTTCATCACTTCGTTTTAATTGTAATGTGATGTCCTGAACTTTTTCCATATTGCTCTTCCATTTCTTTTTGCTTGTCCAAAACAATTTTTTCGAACTCTTCACTAGTGACTTTTTTACCCACGGTTGGACGTTCGATAGAGTTTTTCTCCAGAGGTTTAAGTGTCACTTTAGTTGCGGTATAATGCACATTGCTTTTTCCCATTTGCGCTTCGAGTATTGCTCCTGGCAAACCGTTTAATCCATTAGGGCCAATTGAGTTTTTTATTTGCGGGGTAAACCAAGCAGTCACTAGAGAACTATCAATTGTAGCGGTAGCCTCTATGCACATGTAATTCAAAATCGACTTTTGTTTGCCTGTGATTTTCCACTTAGGAGTTTCGTTTTTTTTCTCAATCAGAAAATCTCTGCCCATGAATTCTTGATACTCAGTTGAAATGTTATTGGATAAGTCGATGTGCAATTCGCTTTGTCCTCCTTCCATATTAATCATCATCATTGGTCCGCCACTGCCGCCTCCGTCCATGCGCATTTTTTTCATGCGCGCTTCATTTTCAGCCTTGGTAATGCTATCGTTTTGTGTGAAAAGGGATTGCTGTTGATCAAAGAACATTTGCTTGTAAAATTTTTGTTCCTTGGGCATGAACTGAGCCATCATAGCTGCTTGCGCTGAGTCCATTCCTTCGGTGGAAATTTCAATTGTGATGAGTTCGTTGTAATCAATTACGCCAGAAGTATCTGATTGTCCGATAGAATAGGAGAATGAAAGCGCTCCAATCGCCGATAAAAGAAGGAATTTCATTGATAAAGGTTTTTACAAATATGTTTATTCTTTCGAAAATTAAGCATATTGAAATTGAAAAACTTGGTTAATTTTTTCAATGCGTTTGCCGTACCTTCGCGGGTAGATGAAAATAAGAAGAGAAAAAAACAACTTTAACAAGGGCGATCTGCGCAGGCAGATTTATGATTTGTTTGAACAATCAGACCGCAAACCCTTGAATCACAAGCAGATTTCTGCTGCGCTGAATATTACAGATAGCGGTGTCAGAACCCTAATCTATACCATACTTCAAGAGGAGACTGAGCAAGGAAAACTCAATGAAATTGAGAGAGGAAAATTCCTTTTGGTTGCAGCGCCAGTGCAAAATTTTATAGGTAAAATTGAAATCAACCGTTTCGGGAAAGGATATGTTTCTGTGGAAGGTTTTACCAAAGACATAGAAATTCCAAAAGGAAAAACCATGTTTGCTCTTCATGGCGATATGGTAGAAATTAGCTTTAATCCGAAAGGTAGAAATCCTCAAGGGAAAATGATTCGCGTGGTCGAAAGAGCACGCCGAGAGTTTGTTGGAATTCTCCAACAGAGTAAAGCAGGCATGTTCATGCTTCCATCGGATAAGAAGGTACACGTTGATTTCTTTATTTCAAAGGAACAATTAAACGGGGCACAGGCTGGTCAAAAAGTTCTTGTGCAAATTCTTGATTGGGATCGTCCCGAGGCTAGTCCTTTTGGACGAGTGACAAAAATATTTGGTCTTCCCGGTGAGCACCAAGCTGAGATGCATGCTATCATTGCTGAGTTTGGTTTGCCTTATGAGTTCTCTGATGAACTTGAGGAATTAGCAAACCGAATTCCTGCGGATTTGACGCAACGCGAAATTGCAAAACGTCGCGATTTTAGAGGTATAACAACCTTTACGATTGACCCATTCGACGCGAAAGATTTTGATGATGCTTTATCGATTCAAAAATTAGATAATGGAAATTATGAAGTCGGTGTGCACATCGCAGATGTAAGTCATTACATGGAGATCGGTGGTCCTCTAGAAGCTGAGGCTTTCAATCGTGCGACAAGCGTTTATCTTGTAGACCGCACCATTCCAATGCTCCCAGAGCGCTTGTCGAACTTCTTGTGCTCGCTTCGTCCTCATGAAGAGAAACTTTGTTTCAGCGCAGTATTCGAATTGGATGAAAATGCTGAACTCGTAAAAGAATGGTTTGGTCGCACTGTAATTTACAGCGATCGCCGTTTCACTTACGAAGAAGCTCAAGAAATTATTGAAGAAGGTCCAGCATCAAAAGGAGATTTTGCAAGTGAAATTTTAATACTAAATGATCTTGCGAAGAAATTACGCAAAGCACGCTTTGAAGAAGGTAGCATTGATTTCTCTAGTGAAGAAGTGAAATTCAAACTAGATGAAAAGGGCGCTCCTATTGGTGTGTATGTGAAGACGATGAAAGAGTCAAATCAATTGATTGAAGATTTCATGTTGCTTGCAAATCGCCGTGTCGCTGAGTTTATTGGTGATGCTACCAATAATATGAATGCAGGTAAAACACCGAAGACATTTGTCTATCGCGTGCACGCTGAACCTGATGAAACAAAATTGCAAACGCTTAGATCTTTTGTAAAACAATTGGGTTACAAACTTCCTTATACGAAAGCCGAGGGAAGTGTGGGCATCATTAAGAGTTTGATGAAAGCAGTGGAAGGTGAACCTGAAGAGGGAGTTATTCGCACGATGGCCATTCGTGCAATGGCGAAAGCAGAATATTCTACAGACAATATCGGACACTACGGTTTGGCTTTTGATTTCTACACGCACTTCACGAGTCCTATCCGTCGATATCCGGATATTATGGTGCATAGATTATTGCAGCATTATATAGACAAGGGAAGAAGTGTGGATGAGAGTGAGTATGAGTTCCGCTGTCGTCATAGCTCTTTGATGGAAAAACGAGCGTCAGACGCCGAGAGAGCATCTATCAAATTCAAGCAGGTTGAATTTATGTTGGCAAGTGTTGGCGAAGTTTTCGACGCCATGATTTCAGGTCTTGCTGGATGGGGATTGTATATTGAAGTCACAGAGAATAAGTGCGAAGGATTAGTTCCTATGGACTCGCTTATGGGCGACAATTATGAATTTGATTCAGAGCGCTACATCGTATACGGATTGCGCAAAAAGCGTGAGTTCCACATGGGAGATAAAGTGAAGATTCGTGTTGTAGGTGGCGACATTCAACAACGCACGCTTGATTTTGAATTGGTTGACGAAGGCATGGATGCGATGAGCAAATTTGCAATGAAAGATATTGCACGTGAACCAAGACAACAACGTGGAAGGGACAGCAGAGGTGGAAGTAGAGGAGGGTCACGCGGTGATTCAAGGGGTGGCTCTCGTGGAGGTTCTAAAGGCGGTAAGCGCAGATAGAATGTACTATATTTGAAACTTATAATAATTAAATAAATAACTGCATGAAAAATTTTACTCTAATGCTTGGTGCGTTTGGTCTTGCGGCGTCAATGAACGCTCAATTGATCAATCCTGGTTTTGAATCTGGTGTAATGGTTGGATACGGTTGGTCTGAGAATTCAACCAACTTCGGTACTCCACTTTGCGACGCTTCTTGCGGCGATTGTGGTGGTGGTTGCGCTCCACAAGCTGGTACCTACTATGCTTGGTTTGGTGGTGCTGGAACTGGCACTTCTGAGGATGGTCACCTTTCACAAACTGTCCTTTTTACTAATGGTGCAACAGCTTCCCTATCTTTCTACGTAATGGTAGGTAACCTAGGTGATGGCGGAGAAGACCGTTGTGATGTATACGTAGATAACACTGTTTTGCATACTGTTTATGCTACAGATTCTGCTTCTATCGGATCAGACTACGCTGAAATCACATTGGATCTTTCAGCTTACACAGATGGAGATGCTCATACAATTGGTGTTAACGGTTATTCAACTAATGGTTCTTCTATCTTGTTTGACACATTCTCTTTGTTATTCGATGGTGCTGAGCAAGTTGGTGTTAACGAATTGCTTAACAACGAAGCAAACTCAACTGTTTATCCAAACCCTGCAACTAACCAATTGAACCTTCAATTCGGCTCTAAGATTACTGGCGAGACTACAGTTGTAATCTACGACATGAATGGTAAAATCGTTCGTCAAGATCGTTTGATGGAAGTGCAAAACACTACATTCTCTTTCGATGCTTCTGTACTTGCAAATGGCGTTTACAGCGTGAAAGTATTGAACAACGGTTCAGTAGAAAACCACAGTGTTGTGGTTGCTCACTAAGACCTAGTTCTTAAAAAATATAAAACCCCTCACGGATCCGTGGGGGGTTTTTTATTTAATGCTCAGGAACTGTCCTCAAATCTCAACTACTAGCACAAAATCATCCATCACATACCCTTCTCCAATATCAATTACTTCTTCTCTACGGAGAGTAAATCCTTGTGAATAGTAGAAATCCTTGGCCTTATTGCGTTTGTTGACGTTCAGTTCTAATTCACTACCGCCTTTTTCAGCGACGCGTTTCTTCACTTCTTCTAATAGAACTTTCCCAATACCCTTGCCGTGTTGATCTATGTCAACGTACAACTTGTGCAGTCTCCAAATTCCTTCTTCATTTTTACTATAAGAAGCAAATCCGACCGAATGATTGTTCGGTTGGTATAGAAGGAACTCACAACCCTGCTCAAGCATTTGTTTTTGCATTGCTTCTGTGCTGTACATCATATCGAGCATATAGCTGATTTGACCGGGTTTAGAAACATCTTTATAAGCTATAGGCCAGATACGAGCTGCGATGGCCTGTATCTCAGGAATGTCTGAAAGTGTTGCTGTATAAATCATCCGTGCACCGTTTCTTTCTTTCCGTATTTGAGCATGAGTTGACCCTCAAACTCTAGAATCTCTTTCCATCGCGCATCAACATCGATTCCAGTTCCATACTTTCTTGCGAGACTAATAAACGTGGTGTAATGATCCGCTTCGCTTACCATCAAATCATGATAAAACGCGGCCAATTCAGGATCGCTAATTTCTTGTGATAGCACTCTGAAGCGCTCACAACTGCGCGCTTCAATCATTGCACCGAAAAGCATATTATCGACCACTTGTCTTTCTCTGCTATCTCCCCCTCGCTTAATGAAAGCAGAAATTTCATGGACATATTCATCCTTGCGCTCACGACCCAATTGAAAGCCCTTGCGCTGTATGATGTCGTGCACTTGACCAAAATGTTCCATCTCTTCTTTCGCAATGCGAATCATCGCTTCCACAAGTTCAGGAATATCGGGATGACGAATAATATTGGTAATAGCATTGCTCGCCGCCTTCTGCTCACAATACGCATGGTCTGTGAGAATTTCAGATATGTTCTTCTCCACAATATTCACCCAACGAGGATCGGTAGGCAACTTCAATCCCAACATGACTTTCTTTTTCTTTTCCATTTTCCAAAAATAGGTCGTTTGTATTAAAGTTGGGAAATTGGACACTGAGTTCACGGAGATTCACAGAGTTTTAAGAGTATTTATTTTTCTTGAAATTCCATCTTTTAATACAGGAACATTGAAGTTAATCAAGAGGCCAACTTTGTGTTTGGAAAGTTTCATGTAGGTCAATAATTGTGCGTGATGCAGATCGTTAACGGTTTCGACAGATTTGAGTTCTACTACTATTTGGTCCTCAACTAATAAGTCGATTCGATAGGATTTATCAATCACAGTATCTCTATAAACTACAGGCAACTCTAGTTCGGAGAGAAACCTAATATTTCTGTCCTTTAGTTCCATCCTCAAACAGCTTGCATAGGTGGATTCAAGCAGTCCAGGACCCAAGGCCTTGTGAACACAAATTGCCGCATTGATAATTGCGTAAGTAATCTCGTTTTCAGTTTTCATGAAACAAGATTAACAAATGAAATTTTTAAAAGAAGTGGATTTCGAAAAAACGGAAATTTCTGAGTGACCTCTGTAAAACTCTTAAACTCTGTGTCCAAATAGCAAGAGAACTAACTTAATTCAATACGGAAAGTAGTCCCCTTCCCAGGCTCACTCGCGGAAATGAAAATTCGTCCTTGATGATAATTTTCAATGATGCGTTTTACTAATGACAGCCCGAGTCCCCAGCCGCGCTTCTTCGTTGTATATCCTGGCTGGAAAACAGTATTCCATTTGTTCTTCGGAATGCCTTTACCTGAATCTGTTATTTCTAAGCATGCTGTGCCATTTTCAGTGAAAATACGCGCGTGCAAAGTGCCTTCTCCGTCCATGGCATCAACTGCATTTTTCACCAAGTTTTCTATTACCCATCCAAACAAAGGAAGGTTGAGTGGACATTGTAATCCTGGAACTTCATTGTGCACTGAGAATACAACACGACGAGAAACACGAACATTCAAGTAGTCAAATGCTGAGCGAACTGCATCTTCCAAATCAGTGTTGTGCAATTCTGGAACAGACCCAATCTTTGAAAAACGATCGGTGATTGTATTTAGACGATCAATGTCTTTATTCAGCTCAACCATCGTTGAGGAATCCACGCCCTGAGCTTGCAAGAGTTCAGACCACGCCATGAGTGATGAGAGCGGAGTGCCTAATTGATGCGCTGTTTCCTTTGCCATTCCAACCCATACTTGATTCTGCTCTGCTTTTCTAAATGTGGAGAAAATCAAATAACTAATCAATAGAAATACTCCAATCAAAATCAATTGAAAGACAGGGAATAGTTGAAGCTGCTTGAGGACTTCCGAATCTTCGTAATAAATAAATTGTTTGCCTTGACCCGGAAGATTGATTTCTATTGGCGTTCCGTTTTGCTTCATATCAGCCAACTTTCGAGACTTCAATTCTTCTGTTGCAATCAAAGTGGAGTCAATATTTCCTGTGCGAATGATTTTTGTTTGTGTGCTATCCACCACCACCACTGGTACTGAAGCAGCATTGATAACTGTCTCTGAAATGAATGAATTGATCAAGTCATCCATTGTTCTTTGCAGTTCCATGAAGATGTAACTGTCGTTGTAATACACCTTTAATCCTACTTCAGGAAACTTAATGGGGTCATACTTCTTACGCATGACTTTGTATAAAGAATCGATGTATTCTTTGTTGTTTTCTTTGTCAGACGGGAGATTCGCAGAGTTCGATAAATTGCCATTATCATCATATATCAAAATGGGAATGGTATTATTTCCCCAAATGAAATCAGTGATAAATGTTAAGTCGTTTTGATCAGTAGGATCACTTAGTATTTGATAGGCTTTGGCAAGTAGATTCGCCTTTTTTCGCTCTTCTTCTCGGAGATTATCAAATAGGTTTTCTGTGAATGAAACCAGCTCTGCTCTTCGTTGAATCGCAGCACTCCACAATTCCACCTTTGTCCGCTCTTCCTCCCGAATCTTATCCGCAATGTGATTGCTATACCAAAGCGTAATCCCCACAATCACCACGGCGATTGCAAATAGGAAAAGTTTCCAGCGCTGTTTGTTACTATAGAGGTTCACAGGCCAAAGATAGTGAGTTCGGGAGTTCGTGGGGTCGTGAGTTCGTGGGGTCTTGGGTTCGTGGGTTCGTGGGGTCGGGAGTTCGTGGGTAGTGGGGTCGGGAGGTAGAGGGTTAGTGGGGTTGTGGTGTGAAGTTCAGGTACGGAGTACGCTCGTCACCAGTCACCAGTCACCAGTCACCAGTCACCAGTCACCGGTCGTCGGTCACTTTTAACAAAATGCCTACTTCGTTGTTAATGTATCTTAGGCAACTCTATTGCTAGTAATTTATGCTCGGATTTACATTTTCAGAATTCATTCCCGAAAGCGACAAACGAAAGCCGTTTGATCGACTATTGCCGCTGTTTATCGAGCTTTTGAATTATACCTCGGGAGACCCAAATGAGGCGTTGGATTGGATGGAAGAAATTGATAAACAACAACCGCTATTCTCTGACACATACTCCCGCGATGATTTTGAACAAGAATTGAAACGCCGCGGATTTCTTCAAGATGATTTGCAAAAAGGAAAAGGCGGGGGAACTAGTCTGACGGGGAAATCGGAACAAGCGATGCGCCAGCGTGCATTGGAGCAACTCTTTGGTAAAATGAAAAAGACCAATAGAGGTGGACACCGCACGAAGTTTACTTCAAGCGGAGATGAGGCAACAGAGATCACTCGGCCTTTTGTGTTCGGCGATAAACCAGAACAAATTTTGATGAGCGAATCGCTGCGAAATGCTCAGATCAATCACGGAACGGACGAATTTCATTTAACAGAAAGCGATCTCGAAGTCTATGAAACAGAAAATCTTTCACAAGCCTCTACGGTCTTGATGATTGATATTTCCCACTCGATGATATTATATGGCGAAGACCGCATTACTCCTGCCAAAAAGGTGGCTATGGCTTTGGCTGAACTTATTATGAAACGCTATCCAAAGGATACACTGGATATAGTAGTCTTTGGAGATGATGCTTGGCCCATCATGGTGAAAGACCTCCCATATTTACAAGTGGGTCCTTATCACACGAATACCGTTGCGGGTCTTGAATTGTCAATGGATATTCTGAGAAGAAGAAAGGCTGGCAACAAACAAATATTTATGATAACAGATGGTAAGCCATCGTGTTTGAAAGAGAATGGAGAGTATTACAAAAACTCATTTGGACTCGATCCATACATAGTTGGAAAATGCCTCAACCTTGCTCGCCAATGCCGGAAAGCGAAAATTCCAATCACCACTTTTATGCTCACTGATGACCCCTATTTACAAGAATTTGTAGATGACTTCACTGAGGCAAATAACGGCAAGGCCCTATTCACTGGACTTACAGGTCTTGGTGACGGTATTTTATTGGATTATGAACGTAATAGAAAAAGAAGAAAATGAACATACACACTTTAGGAGAACTGAAAGCTTCAGGGTACAAATCGAAAAGTATTTCAGAAGAATTAAGAGATAATTTGATTGCGAAATTGCAATCAGGAGAACCTCTTTTTGAAGGCATCGTAGGTTATGAAGATAGCGTTATCCCTGATATCGAGCGTGCCATTTTGAGCGGTCACAGTATGAATTTGCTTGGTCTTCGCGGTCAAGCAAAGACGCGTATCGCACGCAGTATGACAACTCTTTTGGATGAGTGGATTCCTGTAGTGAATGGAAGTGAATTGAATGATGATCCTTTCAATCCTATCTCTAAATACGCAAAGGATTTAATAGAAAAGCAAGGAGACCATACGGAAATTGTTTGGCTGCACAGAAAAGATAGATACGTTGAAAAGCTTGCTACACCTGATGTTACAGTTGCTGACTTAATTGGCGATGTGGATCCTATCAAAGCGGCAAATTTGAAATTGAGTTATAGCGACGAACGTGTAATTCACTTTGGTCTTGTGCCAAGAAGTAATCGATGCATTTTTGTAATTAATGAATTGCCCGATTTACAGCCACGTATTCAAGTGGCGTTATTCAATATTCTCCAAGAAGGAGATATTCAGATTCGTGGATTTCAATTGCGACTTGATTTAGATATTCAATTTGTATTTACCGCAAACCCGGAGGATTATACAAATCGCGGATCTATTATTACGCCGTTAAAAGATAGAATTCAGTCGCAGATTTTAACACACTATCCGCGAACTATTGAATTATCTCAAGCTATCACACTTCAAGAAGCTCATATTCCGGATGCGCAAAGAGATAGAGTCGCTGTTCCAGCTTTGGTTTCTGAACTAGTTGAAATGGTTTCTTTCGAGGCGAGAGAGTCAGAATATGTGGATCAAAAAAGTGGCGTTTCGGCTCGATTGACAATTTCAGCTTATGAAAACCTCATGTCGAGCGCAGAGCGTCGAGCAATAATCAATAAAGAGAAACGCACGTATGCACGAATTGGCGACTTACTTGCCATTATTCCTGCTGTTACAGGTAAAGTCGAACTTGTTTATGAAGGAGAACAAGAAGGGCCGCAATTTGTAGCCATGAGACTTCTTGGACAGGCTATTAGACGGAAATTCCCTCAAATATTCCCAAATCCCGACACTTTTAAGCGAAAAAAGGCAGAAAGTCCTTACGACCCAATGATTCAGTGGTTTGCCGAAAATCAAGTGGAGCTGTTGCGCGATTTGAGCGACAAAGACTATTCAAATCAGCTGTATAGCATTCCTATTTTGGATGAAATAGTAAACAAGTATTGTCCTGGAGTGACTGATCGCGAGAAACTTCTGATGATGGAGTTTGTGCTGCATGGCTTGGCTGAATACAGTCTTTTAGGCAAAAGCGTCATCGATGGCACAGTGGAATTTTCTGATGTAATGAACCAAATTTTTGGCGAGGACGACGAGCTAGAATAACACGTTAAGATTGAATTCTTACGTAGGGTTTTTTAGCTACACATAGTATTGTACCGCGAATCGGGGCTTATATTTACCGCCCTACGGAATTTTGAGACACCTGCAATGAAAAAACATTTACTTCTCCTAAGCCTTTTTGTTGGGGCTTTTACTCTCTCTAATGCGCAATCAGCGGACCAAGTGCGCCATTGTGGTCATACCCAAATGCAAGACAAGTTCTTTCAGCACCGCCCAGATTGCAGGCACTCTGCCGAAGGTGCAAATCAGCAATTGGAAGACGAAACGCGTATTTATGGAGAAGAACGCGGTGGTGGTCAAACGGTCTATATCATTCCAATGGTATTCCACGTCATTCACAATGGTGGAGTTGAGAATATTTCTGATCAACAGATCTATGATGCTGTAGCAGTCTTGAACCGTGACTTCAGAAAATTGAATGCCGACACTACTTTGATTGTAGATGCTTTCGAAGGTATTGCTTCAGATATTGGAATAGAATTCCGATTGGCTTCTTTGGATCCTGATGGAAACTGTCATCCCGGTATCAACCGAATTCAAAGTGAGCTCACCACTGAGGGTGGCGATCAAATGAAGGCGCTTTCAACTTGGCCTCGTGCTAGCTATATGAATATTTGGGTGTGTGCTGATGCGGGCGATGGAACGGCGGGTTATACTTTCTTGCCAGGAAACGTAAGCGGCAATTGGGGCGAAGCTATTGATGGTATCGTTTTGCGCCATGATTACACAGGTTCAATCGGAACAGGTTCAATTTCACGAAGCCGCACCCTGACACACGAGGTTGGCCACTGGCTGAACCTAAGGCACACATGGGGTCCAACAAATAGTCCAGGAGATCCAACCAACTGCGATTTTGATGATAATGTTGACGATACACCGAACACCATTGGTTGGACAATATGCGACCTTGATGGTGCTTCATGCGGCTCTGCTATCGACAACGTTCAGAACTATATGGAATATAGCTACTGCTCACGAATGTTTACTGAAGGACAGCGCACGAGAATGCGTACTGCACTATTGAGCAA
Source organism: Flavobacteriales bacterium (assembly GCA_044239235.1). Taxonomy (GTDB): domain Bacteria; phylum Bacteroidota; class Bacteroidia; order Flavobacteriales_D; family Sanyastnellaceae; genus JAIXWP01. Next base: position 7,044 of record JBIIBU010000001.1, on the reverse strand, counting down.
CGTAGCTGATAGAGATCAATTGATAACTCAAGCTAATCTTATAGAAACAGGAGTAATTGAACCTGCACTATGCCTAGCTCAATTCAATGTTGAATATGCAGTAGGTTGTGCTGGACAAATGTTCAGATTCCATGATACTTCATATCACGGTGTTATTGAATGGACATGGGATTTTGGTGATGGAACTGTTATTACCGGAACTGATCCTGATGAATTCCGAGATCCAATTCACATTTATGAAACAGCGGGTAACTATACCGTGTCGATGACTGTGACTAATGGAACTACAACTCTTACTGAAGAATGGCCTAATCTAGTTACTGTTTTTGGATATGGTGATAACCTTGCTCCTCTTGAAGAAGGCTTCGAAAATACTTGGCCAAGTAGCGATTGGGCTTTGTTTAACTACAACCAAGATTTAACTTGGGAGGTTACACCAAGCGCTTCCTTCACTGGTGATAAATCACTTAAGCTGCGCAATTTTAGCAATACAACCTCAGAAAACATGGATGAGTTGTTGAGCGCAACATATGATATGTCTGCAATGGATACGATTTTCCTTAGCTACAGATGGGCTTATGCAAACAAGCTCACAGAGACTGAAGATAGATTGCGTATTTCTGTCACAGGCGATTGTGGCGACTCATGGAGTGTTCGCAGAACAATGACTGGAGTTACAAACCTTCCAACAGGTACAGCTACGAATGCGCAATTCACCCCAACACTAACTTCTCAGTGGGGTAGCGAGACCTTGATATTGACAAATCAAAACTGGATGACAGATGCGTTCAGAGTGAAATTTGAATTTACCGGTCGCGGTGGAAATAATATCTTCTTGGATGATATCAATATCACATCATCTGATACAACTGGAAATTTTGTTGGTATAAATGAATTGAACCCAACATTTGTTTTCGGACTTTATCCGAACCCTGCAAAAGAATCTGCAACGTTGAAATATTATGCGAATCAAAGAGAGGTTACATCTATAAAAATGTACAACTCACTTGGAGAACTTGTTGAAGTAATTGCTCAAGGTGAATTGAATGTTGGTGAACATATCTACACCATCAATCGCCCAGCTGCAGGACTTTATACAGTAGTATTCGAAAGAAACGGCAACAAAGCAACAGAGAGATTGGCGTTTAACTAGAATTCGAATTCCAATCAATCGTGGTGATAGCTTTCACCTTTTATTATGGTGAAAGCACGATAGACTTGCTCTACCAGCATTAGTCGTATCATTTCATGGGAGAAGGTCATTTTAGAAAATGACAGTAAACTTTCTGCACGTTTGTATACTTCATCGCTAAAGCCATAAGCTCCACCAATCACAAGGCATAGAGTGCGTGTGCCTCCATTCATTTTCTTTTGAAAAAAATCAGCGAGTTCGCGTGAGGAAGGATTCTTCCCCTTTTCATCTAGAAGGATAAGGACGTCTTCACCCTTGAGCTGTTTTAAAATCAACTCGCCTTCTTTTTCTTTTTGCTTGGTGCGTTCTTTTACCGCCACATCTGGTAGTTCAAGATATTCTACCTTGGCGTAATGTTTTAGTCTATTCAGGTAAATATCAATCCCCACCTTGAGGTAGGGAGTTGATGTTTTACCAATAGTTATTACTCGAATGATCATTCGGTTTGAACCGAACATGTGTTCGGTTTTATATTTTATTCTCTATAATCGTCTTTATCACGGAAATCTTGACGCTGCAGCGGATGAGAGCCATATTCTTTGAATTCCTTGCGCTTGCGATATACATCGCACGCCACGAAAATAGCGCTGCGCATAGATGCTTCGTCTGCAATGCCTTTCCCCGCAATATCATAACCCGTTCCGTGGTCAGGAGAGGTACGCACAATCGGAAGTCCTGCCGTGAAATTCACACCATTGTCAAATGCCAAAGCTTTGAATGGAGCGAGTCCTTGGTCGTGGTACATCGCCAAAACTGCATCGTAGTTTTTATAAGCACCACTGCCGAAGAATCCGTCTGCTCCAAATGGACCAAATACCAAACTGCCCTTTTCGAAGGCTTCGCGAACTGCAGGAAGAATTGTTTCTTTTTCTTCTGTTCCTAGAAGGCCATTGTCACCAGCGTGAGGATTCAATCCCAATACAGCAATCTTCGGACGAGGAACACCGAAGTCTTTCATTAGACTCTCTTCCATGAGTTTTAATTTCTCATGAATTTTCTCTTTGGTAATAGCCGCAGAAACATCTTTCAATGGAAGATGGCCTGTTACAATACCCACACGTAAATTATCTGCAACCAGGAACATGAGCACTTTTTCGGTGCCAGCAATCTTTGCTAAATATTCTGTGTGACCAGGGAAATTAAAGTCAGCACTTTGAATGGTATCTTTATTAATAGGTGCTGTTACAAGAACATCCACTTTATTAGAAGCCAAGTCATTTGTTGCGGCTTCAAGGCTTTTGAATGCAAGAGCTCCGGCTTCTTTCGTTGCTTTGCCCAGTTCAAGTGTGCCATTGAAATCTTTCCAAACGTTGAGCAAATTTACTTTACGTGGAAATGCCTCACCCGCGTTTTGAATGCTATTGAAAGTGAATTCTTCAATGTTATTCAATCTCTTGTGAAGCTTGATTGCTTCTGGGTGGGCATAAATGATAGGAGTAATGTGCTCCGTCATTCTCGGATCTGAAAACACCTTCATGATGGTTTCAAGTCCAATACCGTTTGGGTCTCCGCTAGTGATTGCTACCCGGAGTTTATCGTCTTTCCTTTCGGACATAGTCTAATGTTTTTTAGAAAATTACTTGGTGTAATTCTCTTTGATAAAGTTGTACAACATACGCACACCTACTCCTGTGCCGCCTTTGGTGCGGTAGCTATTTGGAGTATTGAGATAAGCAGGGCCTGCAATGTCAATGTGAATCCAAGGGTAATCTGTGAAATGCTCGAGGAATTTACCAGCAGTGATTTGTCCAGCATTGCCCGAACCTAAGTTTTTAAGATCAGCAATATCGCTCTTCATTTCATCTCCATAGTCTTTCCACATCGGGAATTGAATAGTACGTTCCCATGTGTTCATGCCACTATCTGCAAGCTTGTCCATTACTTTCTGGTCTGCGGTTCCCATGATTGCACTCGCAATGCTTCCTACAGCACGAACTGCTGCACCTGTTAGTGTAGCAAGATCAATAACTAGTTCTGGTTTGTATTGCTTTGCATAGCTCAATGCATCTGCAAGAATCAAGCGACCTTCAGCGTCTGTATTCAATACTTCTACTGTAGTGCCATCATGCATGGTGATAATGTCTTGAGGACAAATGGCATTCATACCAGGACGGTTGTCTGTTGCAGGCACAAGTCCGATAACGTGCACAGGCAAAGCGTTTGCTGCGATAGCGTACATAGTACCAACTACTGCTGCACCACCAGCCATGTCGCATTTCATTTCATCCATAGAACCAGGAGTTGGCTTTAAGCTCAATCCACCAGTATCGAATACCACACCTTTACCAACTAGTACAATTGGTTTTTTATTCTTAAAGCCTTTTGGCTTGTATTCCATTACATTGAATGTAGGAGGATCGATACTTCCGCGGTTAACGCCAAGAAGTCCACCCATTTTGAGGGCTTCGATTTCTTTCATTCCAAGAACCTTTACAGAGAATCCAGCTTGCTTGCCGGCTTTCTGCATTTCTTTAGAAAACTGCGTAGCTGTAAGGTAAGATACCGGCTCATTTACCAAATCACGAGCTAGAAGTGTCCCTTCTACAATGCCGTTCAACTCCATAAGTTGTGCGTCTTTCAGACCAGGGTCTTGAACGAACAGTTTATTAAGTGAATTGGTTTTATTTTTTTTATCTTTTAGATATTTCAAGAATTGGTAGTTGCCCAAAGCGACACCTTCGCAAATCGCGATTGTTGCCGAAGGGTTGCCAGATTCATTGATGATATGCAGATTATCTGAATCGATAGAACCTGCAAGAGCTTGAAGTTCTTTTCCTTTCGCTCTATAGCCTTCTAATTTGTCCGCAGCCGTAGACTTAGCTTCCACCACGATGAAGCGGCGAATCTTCCCCAATGATTGGAAATGAATAGAATCTTTACCTAACTCGATTTGTGCTTTCAGGTACGTAAGTTCTTCTTTTGAAAGGCCCTTTGTTTTCGCAGCGCTTTCCTTGCTAACGATCACTGCCGTAACAGCAGCAGTAGCATTATTCTTTGCAGATTGAATGTTCATGAGACAAAGATAAGCAGTTAGCGGGATTGTAGTGTAGTTCCTTAATTTCCTTACTTTTGCGGCAAACAATTAAAAGAATGATGAAATCACTCGTGGAAGCTTTTCCTCAACATTTGCGTGAGGCATTGGAAATTGGACGTAAAGCACAGTTTAACGTTCCATCAAAGAAATTTGATAACGTGGTTATCTCAGGTCTTGGTGGATCTGGTATCGGCGGAAAAATTGTTTCTCAAATCATTGGAGAGACTTGCAAACTTCCAATCGTTTGCACAAATGACTACGTACTGCCAGATTTCGTGAGCGAAAAGACTTTGGTTATCATCAGTTCTTATAGCGGCGATACTGAAGAAACTGTAGCAGCTTTCCACGAAGCTCGCGAGCGTGGTGCTGAAATCGCTTGTATCACTAGCGGTGGAAAGATTGGTGGTTTCGCAAAAGAGTTCAACCTCAATTGCATCATCATTCCAGGCGGCAACCCTCCACGCGCTATGTTTGGATATTCTGCTATCCAACAATTCTTTGTGCTTCGTGCATACGGATTGATTGATGATTCTTTCGAAACATCTGTTGAAAATAGCATCAAACTTATCGAAGAAAATATCGGAGAAATCCGCCAAACTTCTCGTGAAGTGGCTGAGAAAATTGTTTCTCGAATTCCAGTTCTTTACGCTGAAGCTCAATACGAAGGCCTTGCTATTCGCTGGAGACAGCAAATCAACGAAAACAGCAAAATGCTTTGCTGGCACCACGTGTTCCCTGAAATGAACCACAACGAACTTGTGGGTTGGACAGGAGGAGACAACCGTGTTGCTGTGCTTCTTATCCGCAACGAGGACGATCACAAACGTTCACAAATGCGCATGGAACTTTGCAAAAAATTGATGGCTGAAAAATGTGATACTATCATCGAAATGTGGTCTAAAGGAAGCAATCGTATTGAACGCACGCTTTACTTGAATCACCTTGGTGACTGGTTGAGCATCGACCTAGCTGAATTGCGCAATGAAGACGCAGTGGCAATCCCTGCTATTATTTTCTTGAAAGGCGAATTGTCAAAGATGCAATGAGCGAAGTAGTGCGAAATGTCCAGTTTCAAGATCTCGGCAAAATGGACTACCAAGAATGCTGGGATTATCAAGAGAAACTTTTCGGAGCAAGTTGCGACCTCAAGCTTGAGAATCGCCGCCGAACGGACGGAGTAGAACTACCCACAACGGACTATTTGTTATTTGTAGAACACCCACATGTTTACACCTTAGGGAAAAGCGGAGATGTCAAAAATCTCCTCTTGGACGAAGAAGGGTTGAAGCGTGTGGGTGCTTCTTTTTATCCCATCAATAGAGGGGGAGATATTACTTACCATGGCCCTGGACAGATTGTGGGCTATCCTATTTTCGATTTGGAGCATTTCTTTACCGATATCCATAAGTTTCTGAGATATCTGGAAGAGGCCATTATCTTGACTTTAGCGGAATACGGAATAATGGCCAGTAGAATCGATGGATTGACTGGAGTGTGGTTAGATTGGGAGGACCCGAAGAAAGCGAGAAAAATAGCGGCCTTAGGTGTTAAATGCAGCCGTTGGGTGACAATGCACGGCTTCGCTTTCAATGTCAACTCAGATTTGAACTATTTCAAGAACATCATCCCTTGCGGAATCGATGATAAGGAAGTGGCATCAATGCACACTGAACTAGGCAGACCAATGGATATCGAAGAGGTGAAAACTATTTTGAAATCCAAAATAGAGCTGGTTTTTGGACTGACTTTGATTGGATAATCTTCAAAAAGAAAAGGGCCGACGTTTTCACATCAGCCCTTTATAATTCTTAAGAAATTTTATTGTTTTGAAATAGGGTTTGCCAATCCTTGGTAACTCACCATTTCCATTTTGATAGATCCTACAAGAATTTTAGCTTGTACAAGGATTGGAAGGTGGTTGCCATCATCGGTTACCCATACGCTCAAGTCTTCTTCTTTTTTGAAGACACGACCCTTTTGAACCACTGGAGCGAAACGGATACACTTGAATGTACCAGCGTCTACTTTAACAGTTTCACGGCCGAGGAATTTCATTTTGAGGGGAAATACCTCGCCGTCAACCATGGTCATGATAGTGATGATATCGCCTTTTTTCTTTCCAGAGAAATCCAAAGTACGTGCGTAGAAATAAGCACTTACCATGTCTTGAACGAAGTCTGGTGTTGCGAAGGACTCACTCTTCTCATTTTTATACGCCCTTTTGTCTTGGAAGAACGTATAATCTTGATTGATTTTATATCCACCTTCATCGACTTTTCGAATAAAGCGGTGAGGGAAAATTCCTTGTTTGTCAACGTATGTTTCGTAGGTATCGCGAACTTTAAAGAACCAGTCGAATGAACCGATGCTTTTTCCTTCACCTACAATGTGGTATGCTTCACGATTGCCAAATTTGTATTTGCTGTCCTCAACGGTAATGGTTGCTGTACCAGCATTTACAAGACCGTAGTGAAGACGGTATGTTACTTTTTCACCTGCTTTGAATGCTTTGTTAGTTACAGATCTGTAACCCAACGATGGCAGGTTTTCAATTTTAACTTTGGGAGGTTTACTCGCTTGTGCAAACCCAGTTTGCATCATCAAAGTCAAAGCGCAAAGGATAATAATCTGTTTCATGTGCTCGCCTTTTCAAAATGCTTGCCAAGATTGGTAGTAGGTTTTAGGTAGTAGGTAGTTGGGAAGGAGCAATCAACAATTAGCAATAAGAAATAAACAATCCCTTCGGCGGGTTCAGGGACCTTTAGGAATTCGAAATCCGGAATCCGAAATCTCAAATCGTTGCTATACACTTTAGCTC